>JACDEC010000072.1 GCA_013816645.1 Planctomycetota bacterium | reverse complement strand
CTCCATCGACGAGCTCCCCGGCCTGACCACGCCCGAGACCTTGGCGACGATGCTGTCGCTGTGCGAGGCCCTCGAGGTACCGGTGCAGTTCGTCGCTCCCGCCTTCGGCTTCCAGAAGAACTTCCCCTTCGCCGACCAGAAGGAGCTGGAGAAGCGCGTCGGCGCGGCGTGGAAGATCTGCGAGCGCTTCGGCGTCGCGATCGGCTTCCACTCGGGATCGGGCAAGTCCGAGGAGAACTACCGGCTCGTCGGCAAGATCACCGGCGGCAAGCTCGAGATCAAGACCAGCGGCCGCTACACCTACGAGATGGGCGTCGCGCTGAGCCGCTCGAACCACCCGATCGACCAGCAGCTGTGGAAGGACTGGTACGGCTTCGCCAAGGAGCTGGCGCTGCGCAGCGCCTTCTCGGCCAACGAGACCGAGCGCGCGCTGGCCCGCCAGTTCATCGCCCACGCCCTGGCCCGCGAAGGTCGCCACGACGAGGTGTTCTCGTCGACGGGTTCGTGCCGATCGGCGCTCGAAGCGCTCTACCCCAGTCCCGAGCACATGTTCTGGTTCGAGTACAACTTCCTGTTCGTGCTCGCCGCCAACGGCCGCGCCGACAAGGCCTCGCTCGGCGACCACCACGCCGCCGGCTACCGGCAGCGCGCGCGCTTCTACGCGATCTCGGACGAGGGTCGCCTGCGCTACGCGCGCGGCGTGGCCGCCTACGTGGTGTTCCTCTGCGAGACCACCGGGCTGGCCAAGGCCGAGGTCTGCGCCGCGGCGCGCAAGAAGCTCGCGGCGTACGCGACCTACGCGCAGCTGGTGGCGGAAATCGCCCCAGCGGAAGCGGCGCGCAAGGCCTGATCCTGGGTGCCGTCCTGCGGGGTGGGCACTGGCCGAAATCGGGTGCATGCTCCGCCGCCCCAGCCCGGATAACCTGCACGGGAGTCCCCCATGCGCCGCCTGCACTTCCTGCACTTTCTGCCCTTCCTGCTCTGCTGCTTCGCCTCCCTGGCCCTGGCCGCGGATCCCCCTGCCCCGACGGTCACCGACTTCGCCCTCTTCACCCACGACGGGCGCCTCATCCGCCTGAGCGAGCAGCGCGACGTGCCGGTGGTGGTGCTGTATAGCCATGCCGTCGGCTGCCCGATCGTGCGCCAGCAGCTCCCCGAACTCGCAGCCCTCGAGCGCGAGCTGCCTGGCCAGGTCCGCGTCCTGCTGATCGACGCGGCGGCGGGCGACGAACGCGGCGAGGTCGGGCGCGAGCTCGCCGAACTCAAGAGCGGGCTGAGCGTGCTGATGGACGACAGCCAATGCGTCGCCGAGGACCTGGGCTACGTGCGCTCCGGCGAGGCCGTGGTCGTCACCACCGCGGATCTGCGCCTGCGCTGGCGCGGCCCGGTCGACGACCGGCTCGGCTACGGCGCGCAGAAGCCCAAGGCCAATCGGGCATGGCTGCGCGAAGCCGTCGACGCCGTGCTCGCCCAGCAGGAGCCGCCGACCGGCCAGCCCGCGGTCAAGGGCTGCGCCTACACCTTCCAGCAGGCGCGCGACAAGCACCGTCCCGACTACGCGAAGGACATCGCGCCGCTGCTGACGCGCAGCTGCGTCGATTGCCACAGCGATGGCGGCATCGGCCCGTTCGCGATGGATGGGCACAAGCGGGTCGCCGGGCGATCGGCGGCGATGCGCGAAGCGATCCTCGCCAAGACCATGCCGCCATGGCACGCCGATCCCGCGCATGGTCGCTTCGCCAACGATCGCGGATTGTCCCCGGCCGACGTGCGCACCCTGGTGCACTGGATCGAACACGGAGCGGTGATCGGCGCCGGCGACGATCCGCTCGCCAAGCCGCGCGCGCCGATGGCGGAGTGGCCGCTGGGCCCGCCCGATCTGATCGTCGACCTGCCCGAGCAGGCGATCCCCGCCACCGGCACGTTGCCCTACCGCAAAGCCAGCGTCAGCGTCGCGCTGCCCAAGGATCGCTGGGTGCGCGCCGTCGACCTGCGGCCGTCCTCGCCCCAGGTGCTGCACCACGCCTTCGCCTTCCTCGCCGGCGAGCAGGACGAGGATCAGATCGAGGACATCGCCAGCCGCATGACCGCGAACCAGCTCGAGCGGGTGCGCGCGGAGATGAAACGGCGCGGCATTTCTCCCGAGGACATCAAGAAACGACAGGCCGGCGGCAATCGCCAGCAGGGGCTGACCACCTTCTTCGCCAGCTACGTTCCCGGACAGCAGATCCTGCCCTTCCCCGAGGGCACCGGCAAACGCGTCCCCGCCGACCCGACCTTCGACTTCCAGCTCCACTACACCACCTCTGGCGCCGCGGTCGTCGACCGCCCGCGCCTGGGGCTGTACTTCCACCGCCAGCCGCCGGCGCGCGAGCTGAAGGTCACCAGCGCATTCCAGATGCGGCTCGACATCCCGCCCGGTGCCCGCGGAGTGCCCGCCGAGGCCGAGCGACCGTTCCAGGAAGCCGTGCGGTTGTTCGCGCTCTCGCCGCACATGCACTTCCGCGGCGAGTCCATGCGCTTCACCGCCCGCCTGCCCAACGGCAAGGAGGAGCTGCTGCTGTCGGTTCCCGACTACCGCCTGGATTGGCAGGCAACCTACGTCCTGGCCAAACCGAAGGATCTCCCGGCGGGCACCGTGATCCGCGTCGAAGGCACCTACGACAACTCGCCGTGGAACGACGCCAACCCCGATCCCGGTGCGCAGGTGCGCTTCGGCGAGCAATCCTCGGACGAGATGTTCATCGGTTACCTCGTCTACACGCCGGCGGCGAAGCCCAAGTAACGCTGCCGCTCAACGCGTTCGCGAGCGGTACTCCTGCGGGCTCATCCCGCACCAGCGCTTGAACGCCGCGGAGAACGCGAACGGCCCGTTGTAGCCGACCATCTCGGCGATGCGCTTGAGCGGGTCATCGGTCTGTACCAGCAGGCCGGCCGCCCGTTCCATGCGCAGGCGGTGGACCATCGCCATCGGTCGCACGCCGTCGTAGCGGGCGCACAACCGATGCAGGGTCGGCGGCGAGCAGTGCATGCGCGCGGCGAGCGCGGCCACCGACCAATGCGTGCCCGGCTCGCGCGAGACCAGGTCCCAGAGCTCCATGAGTTGGCGACGCATGTCGAGGGTGCGCGGATCGTCGAGGCCGGCGACTTCGCGTTCGAGGTGGTGGACGATGAGCTCGGCGTGAAGCGCGGCCATGCGCCGGCTGCGCGCCTCGTCGCTGCGCGCTTCCGTGAGCAACGCCTCGCTGGCCAGGCGCAAGCCGGAGGCCTCGCCGGCACGGCGCAGCCACGGCTGGTCGCCGCGCAAGGCTCGCCACGGACCGCTATCGGCGAGGTGGAACCACACGATGTCCCAGGCGCGATCGAACAGCCCATAGCGCGCGGCGACACGCGCCGGCACCGCGAGCAGGTCCCCGGCGTCGAGTCGACGACGCCCGTCGCTGGTCTGGATCCAGCCGGTGCCGCCCAGGCAGAAGAGCAGGAGATGGAAACCAGGGTCCTGACGGCCGACTTCGTATGCGGTGCGTAGCTGGCTGAGCCCGGCGAGCATCACCCCGTGATCGCGCAGCGGCTTTGCGCCAGCCGCGTGCAGCGGCAGGAAGCGTTCCATGCAGTCGGCGTCGATGATGAGAGTCATGCGTATGCAGCAGAGGCTTTCAGCCATGGAGGCGGCGAGCGCCGATGCGTATAATCCGGGGACCACCGGCCAGACGTCCATTGTAACGTGCATCGCTGTGGGAACCCACCTCCCCCTGCCGATCCGTCACGAGCATCCCACGGAGCCTTGATGTCCACTCCCCGCCCCGAGCACCCGCGTCCGCAATTCGAGCGCGAGGACTGGCGCAACCTCAACGGCACCTGGACCTTCACCTTCGACCACGGCAAGTCCGGCGTCGAGCGCGAGTTGTTCACCAGCTCGGGTTTCGACCGCAAGATCGTCGTCCCCTTCTGCATCGAGAGCGAACTCTCCGGCGTCGCCCACACCGACTTCGTGGAATGCCTGTGGTACCATCGCCGGCTCGACGTGCCCAAGGAATGGGAAGGCCGCAACACGGTGCTGCATTTCGGCGGCGTCGACCACATGACCGAGTTGTACCTCGATGGGCGCTTCGTCGGCCGCCATTACGGCGGCAACGCACCGTTCTCCTTCGACATCACCCCGTTCATCCGCTACGGCGAGAGCCACGAACTCGTCCTGCACGTGCGCGACGAACTGCGCAGCAACACCCAGCCCGCGGGCAAGCAGTGCCCGTACTCGAAGTCGCGGGGTTGCCTGTACACGCGGGTGACCGGCATCTGGCAGACCGTGTGGATGGAGGCCGTCGCCAACACCGGGTTGTGCACCTGCAACATCATCCCCGACCTCGACAGCCGCAGATTCGTCATCATCCCCACCTTCCATGCCGTCCAACGCGGGCAGCGCTTCCACGTCACCGCCTCCGCCGGCGGCCAGGAGGTCGCGTCGGTCGACGCCTCGGCCAACAACGGCATCCCCTGCAGCCTGTTCATCCAGTCGCCGCGCACCTGGTCGCCCGAGGATCCGCACCTCTACGATCTCGTGCTCGAAGTCCGCGAGTCCGACGGGACGGTGATCGACCGGGTCAAGAGCTACGGCGGCATGCGCAAGATCCACGTCGAGGGTGACCAGGTCTTCCTCAACAACCAGCCGCTCTACCAGCGCCTGGTGCTCGACCAGGGTTACTATCCCGACGGGGTGTGGACCGCGCCCAGCGACGCCGCGCTCAAACGCGACATCGAACTCGCCCAGGCCTGCGGCTTCAATGGCGCGCGCCTGCACGAGAAGGTCTTCGAGGACCGCTACCTCTATTGGGCGGACAAGCTCGGTTACCTCACCTGGGTCGAAGGCCCGTTCTGGGCCGACGGCCCGGTGTTCCTCCACGACCAGGGCACGCCATGGCTAGCGCGCAATTCGCTGGCCGAGTGGCGCGAAATCGTCGAAACGTCGCGTAACCACCCCTCGATCATCACCTGGACGCCATTCAATGAAGCCTGGCACCTCGCCAACGAGAACGAGCACAAGCGCCTGGTGAAGGACGCCTACGAGCTGACCAGCAGCCTCGACCCGACCAGGCCGGTCAACGACGCCAGCGGCGGCTACCACGTCGTCACCGACGTCTACACCGTGCACTGCTACGAGCAGGACCCCGAGAAATTCCACAAGATGCTGCGCGGCACGTCCGAGGTGCCGGTGTACCGGCCGCACAAGGACCGTGAATCGGCCTACGCTGGCCAGCCCTACTTGGTCGACGAGTTCGGCGGCATCAAATGGATCCCGCGCGACGAGGTGCCCTACGCCGACAACAGCTGGGGCTACGGCGAACCGCCGCGCACCCTGCGCGAGTTCTACGCGCGGCTGCACGGGCTGGTCCAGGCGATCCGTACCCTGCCCAACTGCGCGGGCTTCTGCTACACCCAGCTCGTCGACGTCGAGCAGGAGCAGAACGGGCTCTTCACCTACGCGCGCGAACCCAAGTTCGACATGCGCAAGATCCGCGCCTGCTTCCTCGACGAGCACCTCGACCAGCAGGAGGAGGCGGCGAAGCCGGAGCACGCGAGCGCGCGCTGACGTCGCAGCGCTGACGTCACAGCGCTGATCGCGATCCACCGCCGACCGTGCTCATCAATCGCCAACCCGCGATCCAGCGGCCGGCGGTGAGACCGGCCCGTCCGCCCACTGGCGCCAGAGCGGGGTCAGCGCGGTGGCGACCAGCAGCTGCAGGAAGTGGTACATCAGCAAGGGCGCGCTGAGCAGGGGCAGGGCCGGATCGCCGTGGTAGAGGATGGTCAACAGCGGCACGCCGAGCGCCGCGGTCTTCTGCGAAGCGCAGATGGTCGCCGCCACGCGTTGGCGCCGTCCGAAGGCGAACACCGGCGCCGCCGACAACGCCAGGGCCCCGACCAGCAAAACGGCGTGCAGGACGGCGACGACCGTGCCAACCGCGAACAGATGGCTCCGCGGCACGTTCCAGCCACGAGCAAAACTATTGCAGAAGATATGATAGATCAGCGCGACCAGCAGCAGCGAGGTAGCCGTCCCGAACCAGCGGCGCTTGGCGCTCAGCGCACGAGCGCACGGCAAGCTGATCAGCTGGCCGACGATCAGGGGTAGGATCACCGTGAGTCCCAAGGTGCGCAGGACCTCGAGCACCGGGACTGCTGCGTCTCGACCGGTGCACAGTAGCACCAGGACCGGGGTCACGAAGACGCCGAGCAGGTTGCCCAGGGCTGATTCGCAGAGCGCCATGGCTTCGTCTCCGCCGCCGGCGCGGGTCTGGGCGACGCAGGTGGCGATGGTGGTGGGCAGGCAGGCCATCACCAAAAGGCCCTGGCGTAACTCCGGCGCCAGACCGGCAGCGGCGAGCACTGGATCCAGACCGAGCATGAGGCATGGCACCATCAGGAAGGCGAAGCCCTGGACGAAGACATGGGCGCGCACGCTGCCCAGCGCCACTCCCAGTTGGCGCGTCGGCAAGGTGAGCCCGGCGATCAGGAAGATCCCGGTGATCAGCCAGGGCTTGGCCTGGTCGAGCGCGAAGGCTCCGCCGGCGGCACCCGGTGCAGGCGCGTACGCGGCAGCGGCCAGCGCCCCGGTGAAGGCGATAAGGAACCAGTTTCGGCCGATCCACGGGAGCATGCGCAGCTTGTAGCCTCGCGCCCGAGCGGGTCATCCGCGGAGCGGCGGTCGGCTACCCCGAGAAGCCGGGGACCTTCGCCATATCGACTTCGTCGATCTGAGACGAAGGCAGGAAGCGCTTGGCGTAGTCGAGCCACACGCGCTCGCGGATGAAGACGTCGAAGAGGTCGGGGTCGATGTGGTTGTCGAGGCGCATCTTGCCGAGGATCGCCAAGGCCTGGGACAGGGTGAATGCCTTCTTGTAGGGGCGATCGCCGGCGGTGAGCGCCTCGAATACGTCGGCAATGGCCATGACCCGGGCCTGGACCGACATCTCGTCGCGCTTGAGGCCTTTCGGATAACCCTTGCCGTCCATGCGCTCGTGGTGGCCGCCGGCGAACTCGGGGACCCGGCGCAGGTGCTTCGGGTAGGGCAGCGATTCGAGCATGCGGATGGTGGCGACGATGTGGTGGTTGATGATCTTGCGCTCGTCGTCGGTGAGCGTGCCCTTGCTGACCAGCAGGTTCTTGACCTCCTCCTCGCTGAGCACCGGCCGAGCCTGTCCCTCGACGTCGGTCCAGGTGCGCTTGGCGATCATCCGCACCCGCTCCTGGTCTTCGGGCTTCATGAACTCGCCGCCGGTGTTGTGGCGGCGCACGAACGCGAGGTCGTCGGCCAGGCGCTGGCCTTCGACGGTCACGGTCGCTGCATCGAGTTCGCCCTTGGCCTGGCGGAGTTCGAGTTCGCGTTGGCAGCAGACGAAGCGCGTGGCGACCTCACCGATGCGATCGTGGATGGTCTGGAGCTTGGTGGCCTTATCCATCACCCACTCAGGCGTGGTGACCTTGCCGCAGTCGTGCAGCCAGCCCGCGATGTGCAGTTCGTAGCGGTCGGCGTCGCTCATCCTGAACATGGCGAGCGGTCCGGTATCGATGCGGTGCGCCGCCTCGGCCAGCATCATGGTCAGTTCGGGGACGCGCCGGCAGTGGCCGCCGGTGTAGGGCGATTTCTCGTCGATCGCGGTGGCGATCAGCTTGACGAACGATTCGAACAGCTCCTTCATGCCGTGGATCAGCTGCTGGTTGGTGATCGCGATGGCCGCCTGCGAAGCCAGGCTCTCGGCGAAGCGCTGGTCGGCTTCGCTGAACGGCACGGTCCGACCCGCGGTGTCGCGGGCGTTGATCAGCTGCAGGACGCCGGTGACCTCGTTCTCGTGGTTGAGCATCGGCACGGTGAGGAACGACGTCGAATGGTAGCCGGTGCGCGCGTCGAAGCCGCGCGTGCCCGAGAAGTCGAAGCCCTGGACCGCGTAGGCGTCGGGGATGTTGATGGTCTTGCGCTGGAGCACCGCCTGGGCGACCACCGAGCCGGTGTTGGGCGTACCGTCGGGGTTGCGCAGCTTCAACGGCGTGAACGGGATGGGCGTGCCGCTGGTGCCGCCCATGGCCAGCTTGAGCGTGTCGTTGCGCAGGATCTCGAAGCGCAGCTCGCCGGATTCGGTCACCGAATAGAGCGTCCCGCCGTCGGCCTTGGTGATGTCCTTGGCGCCGAGCAGGATCTGCTCGACGAGTCGGACATGGTCGCGCTGCGACGACAACGCCACGCCGATCTCGTTGAGCCGCTCGACGCGGCGAACAAAAGACGCCGTCATGGGATCCGACATGCCCGCCAGCGTAGGGAGACGGACGGCGTCGCGCCAGCGGGCAGCGCGCGGCCACTGTCGTATCCAGGATCGCGGACTTGAGTGCTAGGACCCCTGCCGTAAGGCTGCGGGCATGTCTCCGGACGAGTTCTTCGTCGGCATGTTCTGCCTGGTGATCGCCCTGATCACCTGGGGGTCCTGGTACCTGGGCACCGTGCAGGTGAGCGGCCTGGTCTCACCGCTCGCGGTGCGCCTGCCGGTGTACCTGGCGCCCCTGCTGGCAGCGGGCGGCCTGTGGATGGTGCTGCGCACCCTGGCGTCCTGGGACGTGCGCGAGTCCCCGCTCTACCTCGCGTTCTACCTGGTGTTCGGCGCCGCCTGGGTGGGGATCACCACCCGCATCCAGCGACTGTTCGGGCTCTACGCCCGCGACGACGTCGCCGAGCGCGGCAATCTCGGCGCCGGGCTCGCGGTCGGCGGCGCGGTGCTGGGCGCCACCGCCTGCTACGCCGGCGCCAATATCGGCGACGAGATTAATGATGAGAGATTAATGGACAGGTCATTGTTCATTCAAATGACCTCGCGCCAACGCGCACCCACCATGGGTATACCGCATCGGCATCTCCAGAGTCGAGCGACAGCGGAAGATCTGATCCACGACGGTGGAGAGTCGCCAACCCGGCGCGCCGGCAACCGCGCGGCCAGCCAATGATGCCTCCGCCATCCCTCAGGCCACGGCGGCTACATCCCCATCGGCGACGAACAGCGGGCACCGATTCTTCACCCACCGCACGCCTCGCCTGACTGCTTCCTGTGATCGCGACCACGCGGTGCCGATGGCGCCCCCAGACATCTGCCGCGAACCCGCCATCGTCGCCACCCACTGATCGACCTCCAGATCGAGGCGGGCGAGGATCGGCGCCAGTTCCGGAGGTATCCGCCCGCGCTTACCGGCCGCCAGGATGCGGCCGGTGATGTCGAGGACCATGAGGTACTCGTCGATGGTCCAACGCCGGTTCGCCAGCACCTCCCCGACGATGCAGCGCGACATGGGCGCGAGCGAGAGTCCCTCCTCGGGCTGCGCTGACCCGGGGATCGATGCCGCCCCTGCCGCCACCGCCCGTGCCTCGGGCGGAGCTTGCGCTCGCAGGCGCTGCACAGCGTGATGGCGCTGTCGCGCCTGGATGCGCTGGTATCCGGCCGTGCAGTCCGCCAATTCCGGACGATCGCAGACCTTCGCGCGGATCGGATTGAGGTCAACGTAGGCCAGGCAAGCCATCAGCGCCGGTTGATCGAGCAGCGGAACCGAGTGGAATCGCCCCTCCCAGAAGGCGCCCGTGCAGCGATCTTCGCGATTGGCCCGCTTCGCGATCGACTCCTTCAGCGCCTTCATCATCCAGCCGAGATCCGCAAGACGCTTCCGGCGTTCGGCCACCCACACCCGGTCCTGGGCATGCGCGCTCACGACCGCCGGCGCCGGAAGGGTCGGCGTGCCATCAGGGAGATACTGGCGCGGGTACACCGACATCCATCGCTGGGCGACCTCTTCGGCGGTCCAGGCACCGATGTCCTCTGGGCGCATCCGCACGATGACGTGCAGATGATTCGCCATCTCCGCGTATCCCGCCACGTCCATGGCGAAGCAACGCGCGAGGAATGCGAGGCGCTCTTCCACCCACCGGCGCCGGTGCTCGAACTGGTCACCGCACAAGAAGGCACGCCGCACGCAGCGACTGGTGCAATGGACCCAGCCGGGCCGAGATGAGTCGATCAGACGGCTTCGGGGGATGGGCATGTAGGGTTGTTACGGACCCTATCGGGCGGTGCAAGGTTGAATGGGGCATCAATGACCTGTCCATGACTCCTGACGGTCCATGACTCCTGACGCTGCTTCGTTACCTCGGGAAT
>JACDEC010000499.1 GCA_013816645.1 Planctomycetota bacterium | reverse complement strand
CTCCAGCACTTCGGGCGCGAGGGCGGAAACCAGAGCCTTGAACGATCGACCCTGGCCGGGCTGGGCGCGGCGCTCGCGGCGGTCACCGACATGCGCCGCCGCGAAGGCCTGGCGCTGCTCGCCAGCTTCCGCGCTCAGGCCGCGGACCTGCGCCGGATGCACGTCGACATCGGATCGCTGGCAGTCGGTCGCGCCGCCAAGCACCGCGACGCCCTGTCCGCCCGGCTGCGCGAGGCGCTGGGCGCCGCGCATCCGGTGCCCGACGAGGTGCTGGTCCGCGAACTCGCGGTGTACGCCGACCGCATCGATGTCAGCGAGGAGCTGGTCCGACTCGCCAGCCACCTCGACGCACTCGATCAATTGCTCTCCGCCGCCGACGATGCCGTGGGGCGCAAGCTCGAGTTCCTGCTCCAGGAGCTCGGTCGCGAGGTCAACACCACCGGCGCCAAGAGCAACGACGCCGCGCTCACCCGGCTGGTGCTCGACGCCAAAGCGGTGCTCGAACAGATGCGCGAACAGGCCGCCAACGTCGCCTGAGCGATAGTGGTTCCAACCGCGATTGACCGGCACTGCTGCGCCGCCACCGTGCAGCCGTGGACTCGACGACGGAAACCGGCGGAAGCGATGCGGCCGATCCGTGGGCCCGCTGCCGACGCCGCAGCGCAGCGCCATGAAAGTGCGCAGCTGGCTCGGGCGTGGCATCCAGATGCCGGCGGCGTCGACGCCGGCGGCACGCTCGCCCTGGTGGCTGGCCGCACGCCTCGCAGGCGCCGCGCTGCTGATCGGCTACCTGCTGCTGGCGCTCGACTGGTCGGATCGGGTGACGCTGGGCACGGACGCACGGACCATCGACGCGCGCCTCTCGCCCGGGGACTTCCTCGTCCGCACCGCGCCCGATGGATCGATGCTGCTCGAGGAAACCACCGGCGGGACGTTCGTCGTTCCCGAAGCGTGGCGCGCGACCCCGCCCCCGGGCGTGTCCTTCCATCCCGGCATCGTCTCCACCCTGTCCGCCGCCGACCCGCGCACGCTCGCCGCCGCCGGGGTCCTGGTGCTGTTCATCCCGATAGTCCAGGCGCTGCGCTGGTGGCGTCTGCTGCGCGCTCGGGGATTCCCGCTGGGGTACCGACGGGTCCTGCGCCTGCATTGGATCGGTAGTTTCTTCAACAACTTCGTATTCGGCATGCTCGGCGGCGATGCGGCGCGCGTCTGGCTGGTCCATCGCGCGGCTCCCGGTCGCCTGGGCGATGCGGCGATCAGCGTCCTGGTCGACCGCCTGCTCGGACTGATCGCCCTGCTGCTGGTCGGATCGCTCGCCGGGATCGCGATGACCGCCTCCCACGATCGCGGCTTCGCGGTGCCGATGCGGTGCATGCTGGCGCTGCTGGCCATCGGCGCGATCTGCTGCTGCTCGCGTGCCGCTCGCCGCTTCAGCGGGATCGACTGGCTCGTGGGATGGCTCGGTCGGTGGTCGCGAGCGCGCGCAGCCATAGATGGACTGGCCGCCTACAACCACCGTCGCGGCGCGCTGGCGACGGGCCTGGCGCTGTCGCTGCTGGGACATGCCCTCCTGCTCGGCGCCTGCATCGGCGCCGGTCGGGCGTTCGGCATCGCCGCTCCGGTGTCCGATCTGCTGTTGC
This sequence comes from Planctomycetota bacterium, assembly GCA_013816645.1. Classification (GTDB taxonomy): domain Bacteria; phylum Planctomycetota; class UBA11346; order UBA11346; family UBA11346; genus JACDEC01. The sequence continues at coordinate 1,504 of JACDEC010000499.1, read as the reverse complement.
CGTTGTCGATCGCCTTCCTCGCAGGCAGCGTGCCGATCGGGCTGTTCGGCGTCGGCGCGACCGAAGTCGCGGCGGTTGTGCTGCTGGCCGACCTGGCCAGCACCAACCAGGTGGTCGGCATGATGCTCACCGTCCGGATCGCTGCGGTCGCCGCCTCGCTGCCCGGTGGCTGGTTCCTCGCCCGCGGTGCGCAGCCCGAGTCGGCCGCCAATCCAGCGCAGGTCACCTAGGGCACCATACCTGCCTGCGCCATGACGGCAGACAGCGCTGGAGACCATCGTCGGCAGGCGCGCGCTAGGCCAGCAACCCCTGGGTCCGACCCTTCGGCCAGCAGCCATGACCGGGCGCGTCGCCGAGGAAATAGCCCCCGCGATCCATCACGTAGCCGCCGGCGATCGGGTCCTCGGCGAGCAGCAAGGGCGTGTCGAGATCGACGAAGGTGAAGCCGCCGAGCCCGGCGGCGAAATGCGCCGCCGCGGCGGTCGCCAGGCGGGTCTCGATCATCTGGCCGATCATCAATCCGATGCCGTGGTGGCGCGCGCGCGCGGCGATGCGCTGCGCCTCGGCCGGTCCGCTCTTCATCAGTTTGACGTTCACCACCTGGCAGGCTCGCAGCGCGGCGAGGCGGTCGAGATCGTGGGCGCGGAACACCGCTTCATCGGCCGCAACCGGGATGCCCGCGCCGGCCGCGACGCGCGCCAGCGCGGCGTCGTCGTGCCTGGGCACCGGCTGCTCGAACAAGGCGACCGGCAGGCCGGCGATGCGCAGCCAGTCGCAGAGTTCGATCGCGCCGTCGGCGTCGTAGCCCTGGTTGGCGTCGAGCGTGAGCCGGCAGCGCGGCGCGGCCTGGTGCGCGGCGACGATGCGCGCGATATCAGGTTCGACCTCGCCGGCGACCTTGAGCTTGATGGTGCGCACGCCGCGCGCGCTGATCGCCGCCGCCAGGACGCGAGTGCGCTCGGGTTCGACCAGCGGGATGCTGATGTCGGTCTCGATCGCGTCGCCGGCCACGCCGAACAGACGCCACAACGGCCGGCGCGTGCACTTGGCCGCTGCGTCGGCCAGGGCGATCTCGAGACCGGCGCGCGCCGCCGACTGGGCCCACAGGCGTCGCTCGAGCCCCGCGGCCAGTCCCCGCCATTCCTCGGCGTCCTCGCCGATCAGGCTCGGCGCCAGCGAGCGGATCGCGGCCGACGCCGTCGCCTGGTCCTCGCCGTTGAGCACCGGGAAGGGCGCGCTCTCGCCGTAGCCGACCACGCCGTTCTCGAGCACCACCGTCACCAGCAGGTTGGCGACGCGCTCGAGCTTGCCGATCGCGATGGTGAACGGCTCGATGAGCGGGACGTCGAGCGGCTCGACCTCGACCGAACGGATGCGCATGGCGTCAGTCATCGCGGCGCACCCGCCGCCCGCGCTCGAGCTCCTCGGCGACGATGTCGGCGATGCGCTGCATGGCGCCGCCGCCGCCGAGCCGCGCCCGGGTGGTCGCCAGGCGGGCGCGCAC
>JACDEC010000498.1 GCA_013816645.1 Planctomycetota bacterium | reverse complement strand
CGGCAGCGCCGAGAGCCGCACGGGCTGGGTGTTCCTCGCCGCGTCGGCGCTCGGCGTGCTGCTGCTGACGCGCAGTCCGCATGGCGCGCATGAGGTCGAGCGGCTGATCGCCTCCAGCCTGCTCGGCGCCGAGGCCAGCGACGTCGGCCTGTTCGCGGTGCTGGCGACCGTGACCGGGCTGTTCGCCCTCATGCTGCGCCGTCGCCTCACCCTGCTCGCCATCGATCCGGCCGCCGCCCAGGTCCAGGGCCTGCGCCGGCGCTGGTGGGACGTGGCGATCGCCCTCTGGCTCGGGCTGTCGATCGGCTTGGCGATCCGGGTCTGCGGCCTGCTCTTCGCCTTCGGCTGCCTGGTGCTGCCGGCATTGGCGGCGCGCGGACTGTGCCGCGAGGTGCGTTCCCAATTCCTGGTCGCCCCGGCCCTGGCGGTGGCCGCGTGCGTCGTCGGCTTCGCCTTGGCCAACCATCACGATCTGCCACCCGCCCAGGTCGCGGTGGGCCTGCTCTGCGCGATCCCGCTGGCGACCGGATCGCTAGCCTGGTTGCGCGGCTTGCGCCCGCGCGCGCAGCCGTGACCGCGCGACCGCTGGCCGGGACCGGCGCGATCGAGACCATCCCGGCATGATCCACGTCGTCGCCACCCTCACCGTGAAGCCCGGCACCCGCAGCGAGTTCCTCGGCGAGTTCCAGCGCATGGTCCCGCAGACCCTGGCCGAGGACGGCTGCCTCGGCTACGAGCCACTGATCGACTGCCCGGCCGGCGTGCATACCCGGCAGATCTCCGAGCGCGCCGAGGTGGTGACGGTGGTCGAACGCTGGCGCGACCTCGCCGCGCTGCAGGCGCATCTGGTGGCGCCGCACATGGCGGCCTACCGCGAGCGGGTCAAGCACCTGGTGGTTTCAGGCTCCCTACAGATCTTGCGCGTGCCCGAGCCTGGCGCTGACAGCGCTCAGCGCGGGTAGACCGGCAACGCGAAGTCGGCCTGGCCCTCGTAGGGCGTGCCCGGACCGAACCAAGTGTCGGCGATCTGCCGCCACTCGCCGCCTTCCCACAGTTCGCAGAGCGCGTGGTTGATCGCATTGCGCCACGCCGACTGGTTCTGGGGCACGGCGATGCCGTAGGGTTCGACGGTGACGTTGGCGCCGGCGATGCGGTAGCGATCCTTGGCGTCGGCCTGCTGCATGAGGCCGATCAGCAGGAGACGGTCGCTCATCACCGCCTCGACCGTGCCGGCATCCAGCGCGGCGCGCAGGTCGTTGAATCCGGGAACCAGCTCGCGCTTGGCGTCCGGCGCGACCTGGGTCAGGTAGTACGAGCTGGAGCTACCCTTGACGCAGCCGACCGCGCGCCCGGCGAGCTCCATGTAGCTCTGGATCGGCGAGTCCGCCTTGACCAGGAAGGCGGCGCCATCCTGGAAGTAGGGGATGCTGAAGTCGACGCGGCGTTCGCGGTAACGGGTGATGGTCATCGAGGCGATGACGCAATCGACCTCGCCGGCGACCAGGCGATCGCTGCGCTCATCGCTGTTGACCGGCACCAGCTCGACCTTGGCGATGCCCAGGCGCGCGGCGATGGCATGGGCGAGATCGATGTCGAAGCCGACCAGGGTGCCACCGCGGCGCATGCCGAAGGGCGGCGCATCGGCCTTCACCCCGACGCGCATCACCCCGGCGGCGCGCACCTTGGCGAGCAGGTCGCCGCCGGCTGGCGCTGCAGCGGTTGGGGCGGCCGGTCGCGGATCGCAGGCGCCGAGGATCAGCGCGGCCAGGACCGCGAGCACGAGATGGATGAAGCGCATCAGACCCTCCGCTGTTTGATCGAGCCGTAGCGCAGCTGGCTGCAGGACCGCAACTTCTCGGCGAGCGCCTCGTCGTCGGGCCGGGCCTCGGCGAGCGCGCTGTAGGTGGTGAGCGCGCTGCTGAGCACCACGAAAGCCTGCCCATAGAGTTCGTCGCGCTCGGGCGAGTTGCCCTTGGCGATGGCTTGGGCGTACAGCTCTTTGCCGCGGGCGAAGACCTGGTCGGCGCCGGCTTCGTCCTTGGGCGCGCTCGCGGCGGCGGCATCGAGCGCCGGCTTGGCCTTCTTGCCGGCGCGCGCAGCCGCGGCTTCGTCGGGATAATAGATCAGCCGCGCCTGGTCGGCGGCTGCGGCCTCGGCGCTGTCCGCGGCGAACCAGTAGGGACTGTCGAGCAGGGCGCAGATCGGGCCGCGCGGGCGTTCTATCTTCTTGGCCGCAGCGGAGGCAGGCGCTTTGACGACCGCAGCTCCGGCTCCGCCAAGCGCGGCCCACAAGCCGGCCTTGGCCTTCTCGGCCTTGGCCTGGGCCACCTTCAATGGCGCTTCGAACACGCCTTCCTCCTTGGTCCCGGCCTGGAAGCGCGCGACCCCGGCGGAGAGCAGCACCCCGGCGACATCGCGGCCGTCGACCACGAGGTGCACGCGCCCGTTGCCGGCGGCGTCGACGCCGAAGCCCGGCCGGTAGACGACCTCGGCCTTCTTGCCCTTCACCGCCTCCTCGAGCCGGCGCTGGCAGTCCGCGCGCTGCGCCTCGGGCACCTCGAGGTGGGCCAGTTCCAGGCTCAACGGCAAGCCGCGAACCTCGACCTGCACCCGACCCGGTCCGACCACCGCGACCACGGGATGCTGCTCTGCGGCGGCGCCGGCGGTGAGCGCGCAGCCGCCGATCAGGGCGGCCAGCGCAGGGAGCGTCTTGAGGACCATGGCACCTCCGGGGCGGCGTGACGGGCCAACCCTAGCGCGGACGCCGAGTGCGCAACCTCGCCGGGGCGCGCGCGAACGACGCGAGGGAGGACCTTGCCGGGACCAACTCGTCGCCATGGTGATGCGCGATGGAAGATCGCTGGTCGACTCCCAAGCTGGTCCAGTTGGCCGCGCTGGTGCTCGACAGCCATCGCCGCTGGACCGGCCGCGAACTCTGCGAGCGCCAGGGCGACCCCCTCGCGCAAGCCCGCAGCCTGTACGCCGCCCCCTGCGTGGTTCTCGCCCACGATGGCGCCGCCGATCCCTGCTTCACCTACGCCAATGCCACGGCCCAGGCCTTGTGGGAACTCGACTGGGACGCCTTCATCGGCATGCCCTCGCGGCTGTCGGCCGAACCCGTGGAGCGCGAACAGCGCGCGCGCC
>JACDEC010000497.1 GCA_013816645.1 Planctomycetota bacterium | reverse complement strand
CGTCAGACCAGGGCGGCGACTGGGGGCAGCTTGGGGGCGAGCGGTTGCAGCAATTGGCGGCGCAGCGGGTTGAGGCGGGCGAGCAGTTCGGCGGATGGGCGGTAGCCGTGGCGGGAGCCACCCCAGCTCGGGCCGTAGCGGTAGACGGCGGTGCGGCGTTGGCCGGGGTTCTGGCGGGCGGCGGAGCCGTGCATGATCGCGTCGACGAAGATCAGGGCGTCGCCGGCGCGCAGGTGGATCTCGACCGCGGCCTCGACGCCCTCCATCGAGAGGCCGGTGTTCCAGCCCCTGGTGGCGTTGTCGGGATGCGGGAGGTTCGATTTGTGGCTGCCCGGGACGAGCATGGTCGCGCCGTCGCCAGGGCCGACGTCGCCGAAGGCCATCAGCACGTTGACCTGGCTGCAGTGGAAGCGGCGATCGCGGAATTGGTACTGGCAGCGCTTCGAGACCTCGTAGCCGCCGGAGTGCATCGGGATCGCCTCTCCCGGGCCGCGGAAGTTGGCGAAGCACTCATCGACGTACATCGGGCCCTGGTCGTAGTCGAAGGTGCCTTCGCCGCCGACGAAGGCGCGGGCCTTCTCGTACCAGCTGGGATGATCGATCAGCCGTTCGAAGGGCTCGCCGGCTTCGTAGATCTGCTGGAGGTTCACGCCGTCGCGCGCGCCGTAGCTGTGGCCGTGGACGCAGCCATCCCACTCGCCGACCTTGAGGCGCTGGAGGCCGTCCATGACCCGGTTGCAGGCGGCGACCTCGTCGGCGGCGAGCGCTCCGCGCACCACGATGAAGCCGTTGAGGTCGAAGAAGTAGGCGTCCCGCTCGCTGAGCGCTCCGGGCTGGTGGGGGGCTCGGGTATAGGCGATGCCGGGGGTCGTCATGGTGCTGGCTCCAGGTGCTGGTTGATCACTGTAGGCAGGTAAACTGGCTTTCTTCTGCCTATCTGTCCGCCAGAGTGGTCGAAATGTTGCACGACGCCTCTGGACGGGCCTGGCGGCAGACCTGCTTCTTGCCGGCGGCCGGCCCTGAGCTGGAACGCGCCGAGATCGCGATCGCCCTGCTCGGGCGCTTCGCCAGCAGCGGTGCCTTCGACCTGCGTCAGGTTCCGCGCACCTACGTCCTGCACCTCGTCCACGCCGGCGAGGGGGTGGTCGAAGCCGACGGACGACCCTACTCCGTCACTGCCGGGACCGCCTTCCTGTTCGTCCCCGGGGTGACGATCCACTACTTCGACCGACCTGGTCGTCCCTGGCGCTACAGCTGGCTGGTCTTCGCCGGCACGCGCGCCGGCGAACTCCTGGCGCGCGTCGGCGGCGGCGACGGCTTCTGGGCGCGCGACGATCTGCCGCTCGCGCAATTGGCCGGCGTGCTCGACGAGATCGAGGGCGCCTACCGCAGCGAGAGCCATTCGCCGTTCTATGCGCAGGCCTCGGCGTGGCGCGTGCTCGACACGCTGAGCGCGACGGTGTCGGGTGATCGCGTGGGGCACCTCGCCACCGCCATCCGCCGGATCCTCGACGAGCGCTACGGCGCGCCGCTCAAGATCGGCGCCCTGGCCCGCCAGCTCGGCGTCGATCGCAGCACGTTGTTCCGCCGCTTCAGCGAGCTCTTCGGCTGTCCGCCCAAGACCTACCTCGACCGCGTGCGCCTCGAGCACGCCGCCGCGCTGCTGCGCGCCGGCGCGATCGGCGTCGGCGAGGTCGCCAGTCGCTGCGGCTACGCCAGCGCGCGACGCTTCGCCAAGGCGTTCAAGGCGCGCTACGGCGTGGCGCCCAGCCGCTACGGGTGAGCTCGGCTATTTCGCGGCGTGCGCCTGGTGGTCGAAGTCGTCGGGCGGGTACCACGCGGTGCGCATGCCGACGTGGAAGTAGGTCACGTCGGCGGGGAAGCCGAAGCGCTTGACCGTGCGGTAGCTGTGGCGCGTGTGGTAGAACGAGCCGCCGCGCAGCGCGGCCCAGCGATGGCCCCACTCGCCGGTGACCTCGGGATTGTTGGGGTACGGTTCCTTCCAGTCGCTGGTCCACTCGTAGACGTTGCCAGCCATGTCCAGGCAGCCGTAGGGGCTCGCTCCCTTCGGGCATGATCCCACCGGTTGCGGTCCAGGCAGGGCGTCGGTCATCGAGATCACGCCGAGCTCGCGGTTCGGCAGCTCGTTCCCCCAGGGATACCAACGCCCGTCGGTGCCGCGCGCGGACTTCTCCCACATCGCTTCGCTGGGCAGCTGCTTGCCCGCCCAGTTCGCGTACTCCTGCGCGGCCTGCCAGGTCACGCTGGCGATCGGCAGTTCGGCTTCCTCGCTCTTCAGCTCGGGTCCGACCCAACTCGGCGGGATCGTCGTCGGCTTCCACGACATCGCGTCGACGAAGCGCTTCCAGCGCGCGAAGGTGACCTCGCAACGGTCGATGTAGAATCCCTGCACGTGGACGAGTCGCTCGGGGAAGCTCTCCTCGCCGGCGATCTCGTGGTAGTCGGCGTAGCCGAGCTGCGCGGCCTGGCGCACCGCGGTGTCCTTGTCCATGCCCATGCGGAACCAGCCGGCGGGCACCCACACCATCTCGGCGCCGTCGACGGGATGGCGGATGGCGAAGCCGGCGGGCACGCCGGCGTGCGGCTGGTGCTCGATCGGCGCGGTGCCCGGCCGATCGGCCGCCACGCAGGCGGCTGCCGAGAGGACGAGCAGGATCCAGGAGTGGCGCATGGCGTCCTCTGCTTTCAACGCCGGGCGATCGGCAGGTGGTAGGCGCCGGAATCGATGACCGCGCTGGGCAGATCGCTGCGCACGAAGCGCAGGAAGAAGCCCCAGGCCTTGCCGTGGTTGAGCGCCATCAGCACGGTGATGCGGTGACGACCCTTGCGCAGGCGCAGCGGCACGCGCACGCGATCGGCGATCGCCGGGTTGGTGCCGTGGAGATCGCGATGGACCTCCTTGACGTCGACCCACAGCCGGAACGGACCGTCGTAGCCGGTCAGCAACTCGACGCCCATGTCCTCGGCGATCTCGACGGTGGTGAACAGCGCGGCGTGGCCGCTGCGCTCCTGCCACTCGCTGTGCAGGTCGACGAAGCGCCCGCCGGCCCAGTCGCGCCGGATCGCGCCGCCCATCGAGCGTCCGCTCGGCCGGGGCAGGCGATCGATCCGCTCGCCGTCGCGCAC
>JACDEC010000496.1 GCA_013816645.1 Planctomycetota bacterium | reverse complement strand
AAGCCGAGCTGAGCGCGCTCAACCGGGCCGGAGCCGCCGACGTTTCGGCGGATCTGCTCGCCGGCCTGGGTGCCGCGCGGGATGCATGGACGGCCTCGTCCGGCCGCTTCGATCCGACCGTCGGGCCGCTGATCCTGGCGTGGAAACGCGGCGCCGAGATTGGCCGCGAGCCCGACGCCGACGAACTGGCGGCGTTGCGCGCGACGATCGGATTCGACCGCGTGACCATCGATCCGCAGTCTCGTCGCGTCGGGCTTCCCAGCGGCGGCGCCATCGATCTCGGCGGCATCGCCAAGGGCCTGATCGTCGACGCCTGCGCGGAATCGATCGCGGCGCGGCTGCGACCGGGCGAGCGCGCGCTGATCGGTTACGGCGAGAGTTCGCAGCGCCTGGTCGCCGGCACCGGCGGCGACCAGGCGCCGGCGCTGATCGCACTCCGTCATCCCGGCCGACCCGAGGAGCTGCACCAAAGCCTGGAACTGCACTCCGGCCAGGGCTTCGGCTACGCCTCGGCCAGCGGCCGCGTCTTCCGCATCGGCGAACGCACCTACAGCCACCTCATCGACCCGCTGACCGGTGCGCCCGGCGCGCTCGACCGAGCCGCCGCAGTGATCGCGCCCACTGCGGCGATCGCCGATGGCCTCGACACCGCGCTGTGCCTGCTCGATCCGGACGAGGCGCTGGCGCTGTGCACCCGGCTCGGCGTCGAAGCCCTGCTCTGGGACGGCATGCGCTTCCGCCAGACCGCCGGCTGGCCGGGCCGCCCCTGACAACCGAGGCGCGCTTGCGCCGCCGCGAGCCCTGGCGACTGTTCCCCGAGGTGCCGCCATCCGCTTCTTCGCGTCCAGCCATCAACTCCATCAGCTGAGTCCGCGCACGCGGCTGCTGTGCACGCTGTTCCTGCTCGGCATCGTCCTCCAGGCGGTGTCGGGGATTCTCATGCACCACCGCGGCGCGGGATGGACGCCGACCTCGGTGCGCGAGCATTATCTCGGCATCGAGGAACCCGGTGCGCAGGACCTGTCCGGCTCGACCGACGAGCACGAAGACGCGCCCAATCTCGGCGCCCGCGAGTTCGCCACCCTGCTCGACGTCGCGCACATGCACCTGGTGGCGATGCCGATGATCCTCTTCATCGTCGCCCACCTCTTCAGCATGGCGCCGCTGGGCCGCGCGCGCTGGGCCGGTGCGTTGTGTTACCTGTCCTTCGGCTTCGCCCTGGTCGACATCCTCGCCCCCTTCGCCATCCGCTTCTGGTCCCCGGCCTTCGCCTGGCCCAAGCTGATCGCCTTCATCGGCCTGGAAGTCAGCCTGCTGACCATGACCCTGGCCACGCTCGCCGCGGGGCTCGCCACCTTCGCGCGTCGGACAACGCCGGATGAGCCGGTGCCCTAGCCACGCTGAGCCACGCTGAGCCACGCGCGCAGCGCGCCCCGCAGGGGTGACTGAGCAGCGCGGCAGAGGCGTCCCCGGAGGCCGTCCCGGCCGAGGAACGCCGCGAGAGCGCAGCGCAAGGAATGGCGGGGGAAGCACCTGACGCTCGGTGGTTTTCCGCGGGCGAAGCACAAGACGTTCGAAACCTTCCCCCATCCCCGTTGTCCCCCTCCCCTTCCCCATCTACCATCCCAATCCATGCCCCTCTCCCCCCGCCGCCTCCTGCCGCTCCTCGCCATCGCCACGACCTGCGTCATCGGCGGCTGCCCGCCGCGCGGCACCGCCCACGTCGCCGAGGTCTCCCCGGCGATGGTCGACTACGCAGCCAAGCAGTGGCCCGGGTCCGACCCCCTGCAGTTGCAGCGCGGTCGCGCACTGCTCACGAGTGCTCGCTGCACCGAATGCCACGGCCTGCCGAGCCCGACCAGCGAATCCGCCGAGAAATGGCCAGGCATCGTCACGCGGATGGGCAAGAAAGCTGAAATGGATGCGACCGAGCGCGAGGACCTGCTGCGCTTCATCCTCGCCGCGCGCACCGCACAATAGCGCGATTCGTCAGGCGCTGGCGACCATAACCCGAGCGGTGTGGTAGCGGCCGGGGCTCCCCGCGAGACGCGCATCGCGACCCAGGGCACCGGCCTGCGCGCCGAGCGCCTGCCGCGGCATGCCTTCGGTATCGACGATCACCGCGCACGCGTAGTCGAAGCCGCCACCATCGAGCAGCGCCACGATTTCGCGCACCTCGTCGTGGAGGTCGCCCCCCGGCAGGTAGCGGATGAAATCCCGATGCGGCACCGGCCCGATCGCCACCGCGAAGGTGGTGGCGCGCTCGAAGACCCGTGCTCCGAGCAGGGCGCCGCTGCCGAGACCGGCATTGGCGACACCCAGACGGGTGAGCGCGTCGCCGGGAACCGCCGTCCAGCGCGCGACGCATTGCTCGACGGTGACCGGGACCTTGAACCAATCGGCGAGCACCTGCTCGATGGCCTCGGCGCCGCGCGGCTGCCGGGAGAGGATGCCGGCGTAGGCGAGCAGGAACTCCGGCCGTACCCGCGCGCGTTCCGGCACATGCAGCCCGAGCAGTTGCACCAGGCGGCGCGCGAAGTCGTCGTGGCCCGCCTGGGGCAGCGCGGGACGGTAGACGATCAGCGCGCGGTAGAGCAGGCTGAGCAGCCGATGGTGGATGAGGTCGACGACGCCGCGCGCCAGGCCGTCGTCGTCGTGCGCGAGCAGGCGCTCGGTCAGGTAGGCGGGCAGCGGTGATCCGGTGCCGTAGAGCCCCATCAGCGGGGTCGAGAGCTGCCAGCGCGGCCTGCCCGACGAGTCCCGGCCCGCGTCCACCCCGCTCACCTCGGTGGTGGCGAACGCCAAGGAGAGCTCGGGCCGCAGGCGCACGCATTCGCGTTCAGCCGGTCCCTGGCGACCGAGCGGCACCGCGTCGTCGAGCGCGCGCTCGAGCAGGCGCACCGCCTGCACGAAGTCGTGGCGCGCCCCATCGGCGGCGACGCGCTGAGCGTCGGACGAACCGATCTCGGTCACAGCAAGCGCCTGCGCCCGAGCCGCGCCGGCCAAGCGTGGACCTCGCCGGATGGTTGGCAGGTCACGCTCAGGCGGCTGAACGAATTGAGCGTCACGCCCTGGGCGAAGAACTCGTCGAGCACCGCGCCGAACAGCCACGCCTCGCCGGGCGCGCCGAGCCCGTCCTCGCGCAGGTCGATGG
>JACDEC010000495.1 GCA_013816645.1 Planctomycetota bacterium | reverse complement strand
ATCGCGCCCTGGTCGTCTGCCCCCCCGTCGATCTCGCCGCCTGCGTGCGCGCGCTCGACCGATTCCCGCATCGGCTGTACGACCGCCACTTCGCCCGTGAACTGCTCGCCCAGGTGGCGGCGCATCCGCAGTGGCGCACGCACGCGTTCACCGACCGGCCGCGCGGCCTGCGCGCCTTCGACGAGGCCTTCACCGCCGGCTACGCCGGGTGCTCCGGTGCAGAGGCCTATTACGCCGGCGCCTCGGCCTTGCCTTGGTTGGCGCGCATCACCCTGCCCACCTCGATCCTGGTCGCCCAGGATGATCCGGTGGTCGACCATCGGCCATTGCTGCGCGCGCGGACCGGTCCGGGCGTGGTGGTGACCGCCCCGACGTACGGTGGCCATCTCGGCTTCCTCGGTGGAAACGGCCCCCACGGCCGGCGCTGGATGGATGCCTGGGTCATCGCGCAGGTGGGCCGCTAGCCGCGCTCACCTCGCAAGCGACCGACCCCACGCTGCTTGCGTGCATCGGTCGATGTTCATCGCTCGTCCAGCCTACGTGCGACTGCTTCCAGCAACGACATTGTCGCCGCGGCTGATCACGGGTATGATCCCTCGGTAGCGTTCTTTGCCGTCGATCCGCCCGCATCCACAATCCACCGAACTGGTGGTGAGGGAGGGAATGGTCATGGTCTCGCGCTCGCAGGATTCCTTGGCTGGACCGATCACCTTGGCGGTCGCGGGGCTGCTCTCCTGCTACATCGCCGGCTACGCCCTGCAGCAGGGAGTGACGTCCACGGTCGTGCTCGCGGCCTTGGCCGCGATCGGCATCTGGTCGCTGCTGATCGCGCTCAGCGCATCGATCCAGGTGCTTGCGCGCGTCGAACGCCGCACCCGCCCGCACTCCCGCTGACAGTCGCTGACAGTCGCTGACCCCCGCCTCAGCCCACCCGCTTGCCCTTGGGGTGATCCTTGGGGCCACGACGGGTCGGACCCGCGTGCCCCTGCCGCGGCTTGTGTCTTGGTGCCGCCTTGGCCCGCGACGGCCCGCCCGACTTGGCGCGCCCGGCGTGCGCCAGGCTCTTCTCCAAGGCCGCCATCAGGTCGATGACCTCGCCCTTGCGGGGTTTCCCGCTCTCGGTCCATTCCTCGTCCTCGAGGATCTCGGCGCCCTTGCCTTCCGCCTTCTTCTCGACGAAGGAGAGCACGCGCTCGCGGTACTGGTCCTTGTAGCGGGCGGGATCGAAGCCGGTGGTCATCGAGTCGATCAATTGCATGGCGACGGCGAGTTCGCGTTCGCGCGGTTCCTCTCGCTTGAGCACCTCTTCGTCGAGATCCTGCGGACGCACGATCTCATCCTCGTAGCGCATAGTCTCGAGGCACAGCATCCCGTCGACCGGGCGCAAGGCGCCGAGGTACTCCTTGCTGCGCATAACGAACTGGGCGATGGCGACGCGACCGCTCTGCTCGAGCGCGTCGACCAGCAGCCAGAACGAGCGGCCCGCGCGCTCGTCCGGGGCGAGGTAGTAGGGCTGCTCGAAGAACAGCGGGTCGATCTCGTCGAGTGCGACGAAGTCGATGATGTCGATGGTCTTGCTCTTGCCCGCGGCGAGCTTGGCCATCTCGCCCTCGTCGATGGTGACGTAGCGGCCTTTCGAGACCTCGAAGGCCTTGATGATGTCGGCGGCCGCGACCTCGTCGTCGGTGCCTTCGGCGACCTTCTTGTAGCGGATCCGCTTCTTGTGCGACGCCGACACCTGGTGGAAATGCACCGAGCGGTCGCGGACCGCGGAATACAGCTTCACCGGGATGTTGACGATCCCGAAGGAGATCGAACCGGTCCAGATCGGGCGGCCCATGTCAGCGCTCCGCCGGGGAGACCACCGGGCTGGCGGGCACCGAGTCCGAGACGCGGCCATCCGCCCACTGGTTGAGCATGCGTTTCTCACCGGCCATCAGCGCCCAGGCGAGCAGCGCGCAGCACGACAGGAACAGCACCAGGACCGTTCCGAAAATCTTGCCGGGCATGGCGACCTCCTGCGGCGGTGCCGCTCGGATCAGTCTAGCCGCGGACCATCCCGCACCGGGGTGCGACGTTGGACCCTTCCACGGCTCGTAGAAGGCATCTTGAGATTCTCCCGTTCGGCCATCGACTGGACCCATGCCCCGCCTGAACCCAGCCCGGCTGCTGGTGCTGTCCGTCCTGGGGTTGTTCCTGACCTTGGCTGCTGGTGCCGGGCTCTCGGCCCTGCGCTCGCCGGTCACCGACTCGGATGGGGTGCTGAAGCCAGCCGCGCCCGACCCGGCGATAGGCACCGCTCTGGCGGCGTTCCCTTGGGTGTTCTGCGGGTTCGGCGCCTGCTTCGTGGTTGCGGTGCTGTGGTACGCGCGCGAGGAGACCCGCGCAGATCGCTAGTGTCCTGTCCGAAAAATTCGCTGCAGATGGCGCCGGCCCCGGTGGCTGGATGCAAGGCGCGTGAAACGCAGCGGTAGCAGCGCTACCGCAAGGTTCGCGCAACGCAGCAGACGGCCGCCGCGGCCAAGCCAGATGCGATGGATTTGTGGGTCAGGACACGAGCTCAGAAACCACGGGTTCGAGCTGAGATTATGGCCATCAGACTCGCTTTCACGCCTTGGCCCGACAAGGGTCGGGGCCGGCGCTCATTTCGTCGGAGCGCGCCCCGGTGCGCGCCCGGGTCCGCTGGCGCCCGGACTTGGCGGCGCGGGTGCCTGCCGTACTTCCGATGCGGGCGCTGGCCCCGCCGCCGGAACAGCGGTGGGCTCGCCCTGCGGCTGATCAGGCGACGCTCCTGCGCCGGAATCTGCAGGAGATCCTGCGGCGGACGCGGTGGCACTCTTCGCTTTCTCGCTCGGTTTGGGGATGACCAGCTTGTTGTACAGATCGAGGAGCGCGGCGCCGACGGCGTCCTGCTCGCCCTCGGTGAAGCTGCCATTGAGCGCCACGGCGGTCTTCTCCTCGGTCGCGAACGCGAGGATGGTTTCGGCCAGACGGGTGTAGCGGCCTTCCTTGTAGCTGTAGCGCAGGCGCTTCGCTTTGCCCTGCTTGAAGGGGAGATCGGCCTCGGTGACGACGGCGAACCCGGACTTGCCCTGCAGGGAGGCGATCTGCCGAGCCCAGGCCGCGTCGAAGTCGGTTCCTGCGCCGGCGCCGCTCAGGACCTTG
>JACDEC010000071.1 GCA_013816645.1 Planctomycetota bacterium | reverse complement strand
TGGCAACGCGCCGCCCGCGCGCTGCCTGCCGGCCACCCCTGGCAGGCACCCGCGGCGGTGCGGACCGCGCATTGCGCGCTCGAGGGCGGGACTGCCGAACTCGTGGTCGCCGAAGCAGTGCTGGCGGTGGCCGCCCAATCGGCTAGCGAGCTCGATGACCGCCTGCGCTGCCGTTTCCTGCTCGCTCAGGTGCTTGCCCGGCTCGATCGCCTCGATGAGGCATTATCACTCGCACAAACACTGCGTTCGCGGGCCGATGGCGAGCGCGCCGAGCGCCTCGACCGCTTCATCGCGAGCCTTCAGTCGGCTCAGTGACACACCAGGAGCGCGGTATTTTCCGCGCTTTTGCCACGCCGGTCGCCAGGGACTGCAGGTCTGCCCTCGCTGGTGCTTCCACGCACCGCAGGCAAGTCTTTGACAGGTGAAGCGATACACCATATGGTTCCGCTCAGACTCTCCCATGCGCTGGAATCCCATGGTCAGAACATCACATAGTGCAGCCGATGTCGCCGCCCTGCCGCTCTTGGCGGAAGTGGCGGATACGGTCCGCGCGGCACACTCCTCCGGGCAGACGACCACGCCATGATCCTGATCAACCTCCTGCCGCCTGAGCTGCGCAAACGCCACGGCGGCAACATCAGCCCGGTCTTCATCGCGGCGGTCGGCGGTGGGGTGCTCAACCTCGTCCTGCTGGTCTCGTGGGCCTACCTCAAGTTCAAGGTGCTGCCCAACCTCGAGGATGAGCGCGCGAACAAGGAAGTCGTCCTCGCCGAGAAGACCGTCGCGGCCGACCGGGTCACCGCCAAGAAGGCTGAGATCCTCGAGTACGAGGAACGCCGCAACTACATCGTCTCGCTGCTCAACCGGAAGGTCTACTGGGCGCGCACCCTCGATGAATTCGCCAACCAGCTGACCGGCGCCGCGGAGACCCCGTCCTGGACCGTGCCTGGTTTCGACGTGCGCGTGCAGGAGCTGGCGATCAACGAGCTTGGCGGCGAGAAGCGCGCGGGCCCCGGCGCCGGCTCCGATGAGGTCCGCTTCGGCTTCCGCTGGCGCTACAAGATCGTCGGCGAACAGCGGGACCGCAGCGGCGATTACGTCCGATCCTTCTTCAAAACCATCGAGAGCGGCCGCTTCTGGCGCGAGCAGAACTTCGAGGGCAAGCCCGAGGACCGCTATCTCGGCGACAAGCCGATCTGGAACGAGAAGATCGCCAAGGTGGTCGTCGACGGCAGCTTGGACTGGGTCAGGCGCAAGCCGGTGGTCGAACCGAAGCGCAAGCCGCCAGCCGCCGTGCCTCCTCCGGCTGCGCAGGGGAACTGACATGGCCGTCGCCTGGAACCAGCTCGACAAGCGCCAGCAGTACACCGTGCTCATCGCGGTGCCGGTGCTGCTCGGCTTCCTGCTCGGCTACCTCATCTATGGGGTGCTCGGCAAGATCGGCCCCAAACCGGAATTGCTGATCCGTCGCCAGGGCGGGCCGGACGCGGTCTATACCCAGATCCTCGACCTCGACGCCCAGATCGCCGAGAAGCAGGTGATCATCGACGAGGAACCGAAGATCGATCAGCGGCTCAAGGACCTCCAGGACGACATCGCCGACGCCGAGGAGCGCCTGCCGCTCGAAGCCGAGAAGTCGCAGATGCGTGAACTGCTCGAAAAGCTCGCGCGCGGCGTGCCCAGCACGATCGGCGTGGTCGAATTCAAGAGCGTGCGCATCAACGAAGGCGCCAAGGAGCGCGGCGAGAAGAAGGCTGAATACCAGTCGATCATCTACCAGATCGAGCTTGCGGGCGAGCTCAACGGCATCATCAAGTACATCGATTCGATCGAGAAGAATGCCCGCTTCATGGCGGTGAAGACCCTCTCGATCAAGCCTGGCGAGATGAGTATCGATACGTCGGCGAACAAGATCGTGGTCAAGCCGCACACGGTGAACATGGAACTGATCACCTATTACTACACGCAGACGTCCAAGAAGAGGGCGAGGTGAGCATGCGCAGCGCACTGTTGCTCCTGCTCCTGTCGAGCGCGCTGGTCGCGGCGGATGCTCCGCCGGCGCCGGTCGCGAAGCCGACCCCCAAGGTCGAAGTCGATGCCAAGGATGCCGCCGCGCAGGCGCGCACCCCGGAAGAGGAGAAATGGCAATTCGAGCCGCCTCTCGAACGCTCCGACGTCTTCGAGGACATTGAGAAACGCTACGAGCTCGAAGCCAAGCTTCGCGAGCAGCAGACGCAACTCGTCGAGACCGGTCCCAAGCCGAGCGGCAACAACCCGGCGCCTACCGGCCAGGACGTCCAAGACGCGGTCCGCTGGGGTGGGCTCGAGGTCGAGGCCATCGAAACCTATATTCTCGCCCGCAAGTGGGACGAGGCGATGGCCCGTTGCGACAGTGCGGTCAAGCGCCTCGCAAAATTCGAGAGCCACGAAGCCGTCCGCGATCTCATCGAACGCATCAAGCGCTTCCGCAGCCAGGCCGAAGAGGCCAAGGCCTACGAGGAAGCGCAGGCGAAGTTCGACGCGCTCAACCTCAAGATCGAAGGCATCCTGTGGTCGCCCGAGGGTTCCCTGGCTGTCATCAGCGGGGAACCGCGCGCGCGCGCGATCAACGATCGCGTCAAGGACTGCGTGATCATCAACATCGACACCAATCGCGTCGACTTCCTGTTCCACCACAATCGCCGGCGCTTCGAGTTCCAGCGCTACGTGGGCGAGGACGCCAAGTCCGCCGCCAAGAACCCCTGAACGAGTCGAGAACCCAGGACACCTTATGAAGCTGCGCTCCGTCGTGTTCACTCTGGCCGCTCTCGTCACGGCCGCCCCGACCTGGGCCATGGCGGCCGAGCCCGTGGCACCTGCCGCGGGAACGACTCCCACCGATGTCGCCAGCGCCCAAGCGCTGCTCAACATCGAAACCACCGATAAACCGCTCGAGACCGTGTTGCAGTGGATCAGCCGTCGCGCGGGCGTGAACGTGGTCTGCAACGAGGCGGACCAGCCACGCATCACCTTGCGGTTGGTCAACGTCACCTGGCAGGAGGCGGTCGAGCAGATCGCCGACCGCTACGACTTCGTGATCGAGAAGCGCAGCGAACGGGTCTGGCAGCTGACCCGCCCGCCCAAGGTGCGCATGGAGTTCCAGGATGCGCGGCTGACCGTGGTTCTCGAGGCCCTCGCCCGGCAGGCCAACGTCAACATCGTCATCTCGGACGACGTCGACTCCAGCCGCCGGCTGACCATGACCCTCAACGGCGTGCCCTGGCGCGAGGCCCTCGACGTCATCGTCAAAGCCACCGG
This sequence comes from Planctomycetota bacterium, assembly GCA_013816645.1. Lineage (GTDB taxonomy): Bacteria > Planctomycetota > UBA11346 > UBA11346 > UBA11346 > JACDEC01. The sequence continues at coordinate 6,986 of JACDEC010000071.1, read as the reverse complement.
CTACACCTGGATCGAGCAGAACTACCAGATCATCCGCGTCGTCTCCAAGGCGAACGTGCAGAAGGATCTGCAGACCATCGTCTACCGACTGAACTACACCGACGGCGCGACCGCCTCGGGCAGCATCGCCGTGGCGCTGAGCGCCGACGGCAAGGTCGTGCACGACGCGCGCACCAACAGCCTGGTGCTCACCGACACCCCGCCCAATCTCGAAGCGGCCGCCAAGATCCTCGATCAGCTCGACACGCGCACGCGCGAAGTGCTCATTGAAATGAAGTTCGTCGAATACTCGACCTCGGAAGCGGAACGCCTCGGGTTCGACCCGATCTCGCTCGGCTTCGATGTCGAGGATTTCGGACGCATCGGCGGCACCTTCCGGCCCTTCGCCGCCAACCCGACCGCGACTCTGGGTGGCCTGCGCACCGACGCGAGCGCGGTCGATCCGTTCAATCCGCCGGGGGCCATCCCGACCAGCACCGGCAACATCAGCGCTGCGCTCACGTTCGAGGCGATATCGACCTTCGCATCGACCGAGATCATCCAGACCCCGCAGTTGCTGACCCTCGACAACCGTCCGGCCGAGATCCGCATCGGCCGCGAGCTGCGCTTCGCCGAGCAGACCATCTCCCAGGGCTCGGCAGGAACGCCGAGCACCATCACCCTCGCCGAAGCCAAATCGAGCCCGGTGACCGATGGCATCACCATCAACGTCACGCCGCACATCACCAGCGATGGCTTCGTGTCGATCGACCTCACCGCCTCGGACGAGAACGCCACTTTGCAGACATTCACCGCTGGTGTTGGCGACGGGGGCGTGAGCATCCAGCTGCCGCAGAAGACCATCACCAAGGTCAAGACCAACATCATGGTCAACGACGGCGGCACCGCGGTGATCGGCGGCATCCTCAAGAACAAGGTGACCGAGGACGATCGTTCGATCCCGGGCGTGAACCGCATCCCGGTGCTCGGTTGGCTCTTCAAGAAGCAGTCGGACACCGTCGAGCAGCGCAACTTGACCATCTTCATCACCCCGCGCGTCATCGCCAACCAGGAACGTGATGTCATGGGCGAGGAGAAGGCGCGCCTGGCCGAGCGCATCTCGGGCCTGCCGCAGAAGGCCAGCCAGCAGGGCGAGCAGCAGCGCACGCTGCGCGAATAGCTTCTGGTCGATCGGGTTTCAGGGCCATGCGGCTCCCGGCATTGCCGGGAGCCGTTGTCGTTTCAGCGGTTGGTCGCCGCGCTCACTTGGCGAGAACGATGTAGTCCGCTTCGGTGAGGTCGATGCTGAACGAGGCGATGCCGTCGGCGTACGTGACCGCGATCTCGCGCTGCCCGCTGACCGAACGTGCGCTCTTCGGAGCCGCAGCCAGTCGCACCGAGACCTTCAGATCCTTACGTGGCTGGTCCGACCAATTGACCAGCGTCAGCAGCGTGCCGCCGGTGTTCTCGAGCAGCAGCGCCTCGATGCTCGCATCGCCGGTCGTGACTTCGGGTACCAGGCCGGCGAGCGGCAGGCGCACCAGGGAGACGGCCGCCGGGTCGGTGATGATCGGCGTATAGATGCTCTTGCGACCGCCGCGCGCGAACGGCACCACGCGCAGCGCGGTCTTGTAGCAGGCATGACCGGCCGCGGTTCCGATCGCGTAGGCCTTGCCCGCGCCGTAGGCGTGCATCGTCGCCGCGGGGGCACCGTCGCTCCAGGTGCCCAGGACAGTGGCAGACGTCGGCTTGAGCACCTGCTTGAACGCCACCGCGGGGATGAGCGCACCGTCGACCGTCATGGTGTCGATGGGCTTGGCGAGCGGCAGTTCGAGCAATGGGCGCAGGCACCAGGTGTCCTTGACCAGGCTGGTCTCGGCGAGGCCGAGGATCTTGAGGTAGGCGGGGTTCGCTTCGTCGTGCTCGTTGCGCGCGCCGAGGCCCGCTGAGGCGTACAACGTGCCACCGGCCTGGACCCAGGCATCGAGCTTGGCGGTGGCGCGGCTTTCGATCCATTCGCCGGCAGCGTAGACCACCGCGTACTGCTTCAGCGCGTCGAGCTCGGCGATGTCGTCCTCGGTGATCAGGTCGACGTCGACGCCGGCCTGCCGGGCGGCGAGGTAGAGCAGTTGCGCGTCCTTCCGGCCGATGGTTTGGACCAGGCGGGAAGGCTCGTTGGTGCACTGCGACACGAACGGATCCTTCTGTCCATCGACCGCCACCCGTCCTTCGTTGAAGTCCGTGGCCTTGCTGAGCAGGACGGCGACCGTGGCGACTCTGGGTTTGCCGCCGTGCGCGATGGCTTCGACTTCGCCGGTGTCGTGGATGGACTCGGACAACACCTTGAAGCTCTCGGGGTGCGACCAGTCGACGAAGTTCTCGGTGAAGTACTCGGCTGGCCCGACCCAGAAATTGTCGATGTGATCGGCGCCGGCGCCGATCGCGTAGAGCATGCTGCGGCGCAGGTTTCCCGGAGTCTGGCCGGGTGCGTGCGGCATGACGTAGAAGTGGATGGGCAGGTCGTGGTACTTGGTGCCGCAGCGCGCGGTGGCGAGCATCCAGCCGATCATCTGCGGCGATTCGGGCGTGCTGAAGATGTAGTCCTCGGTCCAGAACGCGCTCATGCCGCGGTGGCGGAAGAGGTCGATCCATTGGTGGATCGGTCCGTAGTACTGGGGCAAGCTGTGCGGCGAGTAGTTGGCGCCGGTGAGCACCTTCGGGTGGAGCGTCTCCTCGGCGACCTTGGTGCTCGCCGCGAACGTGGCGAACACCTGTTGCTCTTCGAACAGTTTGGCCCACCAGGTCAGGCGGGATCCTGCCTGCTTGGTCAGCGTCGCCTGGTCGCTCGCCACGCCGAGTTCGGCCGCGCCCAAACCGCGTTGGGCGAGCCAGGCCTGGAACTTGGGGGTGTTGGCCGGATCGTTGTAGTCGATCCCGCCGATGTGGATCTCGTCGCCGAAGCTGAGGATGCGCATGCGCTGGCGCTGCTCGGGTGTCAGGGTGGCCGCGTAGGCGGTGATCGCCTCCTTGCCGACCTTGTGCTGGTGATAGCCGTCGATCTCGAGCTGGGGGTAGGCGTCAGGCAGCACGGTATTGTAGCCCAGCGCATCCTTCAGTTCGTGGGACCATGCCGGACCATTGAAGGCGCCGTAGAATGGGATGAGCGCGGGCTTCTTTCCACCGTTGGCGCGACGCCAGGTGCCTTTGGCGTCGGCGATGACCTGGCGCGCGTGCGCGCGGTTGGACTGCGCCCGTGCCTTGGGGTTCCAGGCGATATCGATCGGCAGGATCAGGGCTTCCCCATTGGGGACGGTGGCCTGACCGCGCAGCTCCTTGCCCTCGGGATCACGAGCCACCTCGACCTCGATGTCGGCGGCCCCGGGCAGATTGAGCGTCACCCCTTCATCGTGGGCCAGCCGGCAGATCGTGGCGATGTTGAACCAGCCGCTCCATTGGCCGGGTGCGACGTCCCCGTCGGGGAACGTGCCGCTCTGGCCGCCATAGAGCGGCTGCATGTGGCCGGCGGTGCTGGCGGTCAGACGGGCCGGCGCAGGGCCGCTGTTCTTGAAGCGCAGGTACACCCGGCTCGCCGCCATGGCTTCGAGCATGAACGGGCTACCGACGCCATAGGGCTTGAACCCCCGGTAGGTGTCACCGGGTTCGGTGGTGAGCACCACGAAGTCGATGAAGCGATCGCCAGCTGGTTGGGGATTGGCGATGGTCGAGATGCGGATCTCGGCTGGTCCGGCGGCCAGGGTCGCCATCGCCGCGGGCGCCTCGGCTGCGTCATGGTCCAGCCCCCACGACCACCAGAGCTGGCGGTGCAGGCCGGCCGAGAAGCTCCACATCCGGGGCGCGTCGATCTTGCCGTAGTCGTGGGCGTGCACCGTCTTGCCGCCTTGGATCACCTCGATGCGGTGCGTGAAGTTGAAGTAGGGGGGCGCCTGGTACTTGCTCCACACCCGGTAGGCGCCCGCGGTCGGCACCTGGACGGTGGTGGTCGCCACTGCGCCAGCGCTGTCGGGCGCGGCGCCGAGCAATCCTCCGTTCATCACCCACATGCCGCCGTAGGTGTGGCTGGCATAGCTGTCGTCCTGATGGGTGGCCATCCACCCGGAACCGGCCGCAGCGGTGAACGATTCCCCTTCGGCGATCACGACCGTCGGCGCGATCTCCTCTGCGCTGGCGATCGGCACAACGGTCAGCGAAGCGGCGAGGCAGAGGGATAGGCGGATGATCGTCACGCTGATTCCTTGGCGGGGGTGAGCTAGCGGAGAGGAATGCGTTGCGAGAAGGAGGGTATGCCAACCTTGGCACCCGAAACGCCAAACGGCCGCCCGTGGCATCGGTGACTGGCTGATCGCCCACCTGGTCGCCTTGACCATTGCGCCGATCGACCCGCGCGCGAGGATCCCCGCTTCATCGGCGTTGACCGCCCCGGCTGGCCGGGATGACGGAAATGCCACCCACGCATCCAGGACTCAGGCACCATGCCCACTCACATCCTCATGAACGTCGTCGACGAGCAGGAACTGCGCGTCGGCGTCATCCGCGACGGTCGGCTCGACACCCTCCTCCACGAGCGCATCGGCGACGGCCAGCACCTCGGCAACATCTACAAGGCGCGCGTCGCCAACGTCGAGCCCAGCCTCGATGCGGCGTTCCTCGATCTCGGCGCCGGCAAGAACGGCTTCATCCACATCGACGAGGTCCAGCACGACAAAGGCGCCAACGCCCGCATCGAGCACGTCCTGCAGTCCGGCCAGGAGATCGTGGTCCAGATCACCAAGGAGGCGATCAAGGACAAGGGGCCGTGCGTCAGCACCTACCTCAGCCTGCCCGGCCGCTACCTCGTGCTCATGAGCGCGACCCAGATCAAGGGCGTGTCGAAGCGCATCGAGGACCAGGCTGTGCGCAAGCGGCTCAAGGGCCTGCTCGCCACTTTCGAGCCGCCCGAGGGATTCGGCTTCATCGTGCGCACCGCCGGCGCCGACCGCCAGGACGACGAGATCCGCCTCGACTACGAGTTCCTCAAGCGCCTGTGGTCCGAGGTGTCGGAGCGCACGTCGCGCGTCCGCGCTCCCGCGTGCCTGTACCAGGAGGCCGACGTCGTGGTGCGCACGCTCCGCGACCTCGGCGCCTCGGACGTCGAAGCGATCATCATCGATCAGGAGAAGCTGTTCGACGAGGCCCGCGCCTTCGCGCAGGTATTCATGCCCGAGCTGTGCAACAAGATCCAGTTGCACCGCGAAGCGCTGCCGCTGTTCAGCTATTACGGCATCGAAGAGCGCATCGCCGGCATTTCCGACCGCAAGGTCCAGCTGCCCTCGGGCGGCACCATCGTCATCGAGCAGACCGAGGCCCTGGTTTCGATCGACGTCAACTCGGCGCGCAACCGCGGCTCGGGCGACGTCGAGAGCACCGCGCTGATGACCAACCTCGAGGCGATCAGCGCGATCGCCGAGCAGCTCATCCTGCGCGACCTCGGCGGCCTGATCATCATCGACTTCATCGACATGGAGTCGCGCGAGCACCAACGCCTGGTCCAGCTCGGCCTGCGCCGCGCGCTGTCGCACGACAAGGCCAAGATCCAGGTCAGCTCGCTCTCGCGCTTCGGCCTGCTCGAGATGACCCGCCAGCGCACCCGCCCCAGCCACAAGCTGCTGGCCTCTGCGGAGTGCCCGTACTGCGTCGGCGTCGGTTCGATCAAGACGCCCGAAACCTTCGAGATCGATTGCATGCGCTCGGTGCGCGAGGCGCTCTCCGGCAAGAGCCTGAGCCGACTCGAAGTCGTGGTCCCGCAGGACATGGCGATCACCATCCTCAACGCTCGTCATCACGAGCTCGCCGGCCTCGAGGCGCAGCACGATTGCCGCGTGGTCTTCACCGGCGACACCTTGATGAAGGCCCGCGAATTCCGCCTCATCCCGACCGCCCGCAAGGGCGAGCGCGGTCGTGATCGTGGCCGCGAGCAACCCGTGCGGCCGAGCCTGCTCGCGCCGTTGATGGTCGAGCGCGCCAAGGCCATGGCCCTGGCCCGCGAACTCGCCGCCATGAAGCCCGATCAGCTCGAGCGCGAGCTCGAGGAGGGCGAAGTGCGCAAGCTGGTGCGCGTCGAGGATGAGTCGGCACCGGTCGCCGCGCCGCTGGCGGTTCGTGGTCCCGCATCGATCTGGGACGAGGCCGACGTGCTGCGCCGACTGCTCTTCAGCCCCAACCGTCCGGTGACCGTGGCCCCCGCCCCGCGTCCGCCTGAGCTTGCGCAACCAGGTCGTCCAGCTAGCATGCCCGGCCGCCATTCCGGGGGGCGCCGCCGTCGGCGCTGAACCCTGCCGCCTCCGGGCGGTATAACTACTTGAGCATCCAGGACTTGGAGTTTCACATGTACGCAGTCATCGACGATCGCGGACGCCAGTACCGCGCCACCACCGGCGAAAAGCTGACCCTCGACCGTTCCATCGCCGACGTCGGCGCGACCATCGAACTGCCGGTCCTGCTGCTCGCCAGCGATGCCGGCGTGCAGGTCGGCGCCCCGTACGTCGCCGGCGCCAAGGCCGTCTGCAAGGTCATCGACCACCCGCGTGGCGAGAAGATCACCATCGGCAAGTACAAGCGTCGCAAGCGCAACATGAAGCGCCGCGGCTTCCGTCATGCCCACACCGTGGTCGAGATCGTTTCGATTGGTTGAGGGAGCCGCATCAGGCGGCCCTCCGCTCCGCTCCGGGCGGCGGATGCCCCAAAGGGCATCCGGCTCGCGGGGCTCGCCCCCCAACGAACGCGCTTCTGGCGCTGCCCCCTAAGAAGGACAGCTCCTGGGTCGGCTTCGCCGACGGATGGTAACTCCACCGTGTCGTCCACGTTCCAGGCCTGTATCCGCTTTCCATGGTCATGCGCCACAGCCGCTTAGGCTGTGGCGCCGTCATTTGGAGCACCGCCGCATGCGCCACCGCCTCGCTATCCTGTTGTTCGCCGCCTGCGCCGCCCTGCCGGCGATGCAGGTCCAGGAA
>JACDEC010000494.1 GCA_013816645.1 Planctomycetota bacterium | reverse complement strand
GAAACCGCCGCCGGATCGCTGGGCGTCCACTACTGGGGCCAGGCGATGGGCGAGGACCTATCGATCGTCATTCCCGCCGACGGCGCGCTGATGACCCTCAGGCCCGAGGGCTTCTCCAAGGGTGGCACGCCGCTCTACGCGCTCGCCAAGGGCACGACGTTCAAACCCGAACCGGGCGTCTCGGGTGAAGGCATGCTGATGGTCGGGCGGGACGGCCGCAGCTACCTCAACCAGCGCCCGCTCTGCGCGGTCGACGCTGCCGGCAGCCTGCTGTGGACCTACCCCAACGACTACCCTTCCGTGCACGGCTCGCACCACGCGCCGGCGCCGCGCCCTGGCCTGCTGATCGGACCGAGCAGCTTCTACGGCACGGCGCTGATCAACTCCGAGGTCGGCGAAGTCGTCTACCTCAACGGCAACCTCGGCCAGAACTTCATCTTCACCGAGGACGGGCTGTGGGTGCAGTCGCTGTTCAACGACTGCCGCGGCTGGTTCGACGTGCCGGCCCAGGCGACGCCGGGCATGCCGTGCGACGCCATGACCGCGGGCGGCGAGAGCTTCGGCGGCTGGTTCTGCAAGACCGAGGACGGCACGTACCACGTGATCGGCGGCGGCACCGCCGCGGTGGTCTACGGGCTCAGCGGCTTGGATAGCCTCAAGCGCTTCTCGGCGACCGTCGCGGTGAGCAAGGCGGATCTCGCCGCCGCCGATGAACTGCGCATCCGCCGCGCCGCGCGGGTGGCGGTGGCCAAGGTCTGCACCGTAGCCGCAACCGCGACGCCGCCCGCCTTGGACGGCGACCTCGCGGGCTGGAAGATGGACCAGGGCGCGGTCGAGATCGCCGGCGGGGCCGGCGTGGTCGGCTCCGCCAAGGCGCTGCACGACCGCGACCACCTCTACCTCGCCTGGCAGGTCAAGGACGGCACGCCGCTGAAGAACGCCGGCCAGGACGAGCGCCTGCTGTTCATCACCGGCGACGCCGTCGACGTGATGCTGCGCGTCGGCGACGCCACGGACGACAAGCCCGCGGCCGGCGACCTGCGCCTGCTGCTCGCGCTCAAGGCCGGCAAGCCGATCGCGGTGCTCTACCAGCCCGTGGCGCCGGGCGCCCCGGCGGGCGAAGCGGCCGATCTCAGTTCGCCGTGGCGTTCGCTGCACTTCGACCGCGTGCGCACCGTCGACATCCCGGTGGCGATGAAGCCGATCGACGGCGGCTACGCTGTGACCGCCGCCCTACCCTTGAAGCTGCTCGGCGTCGACAGCCTGAAAGGCAAGACCCTGCGCGGCGATTTCGGCATCCTGCTCTCGGACAGCGCCGGCCAGGAATGCACCTCGCGCAACTACTGGAGCAACAAGGCCGCCAACAACACCAACGACGTGCCCGATGAAGCCCAGCTGTCGCCGTCGCTGTGGAGCGAACTGCGCTGCGAGTGACCGTCCAACGCCCCCGAGGAGTCGCGATGACCCACCAGCCCATCCGCCTCGCCACCCTGCTCGCGCTCGCGCTCTGCGCGGGCGCGGCGGAGAGCGAACTGATCACGGTGTCGACCGGCGCGCAGCCGAAGCTCGCCTACGCGGTCGAACGCCAGGGCGACAAGCTCAACGTCACCGTCGAGGTGGCGGCGTTCGCCGCGGACGGCAGCGGCGTGGAACCGACGCTCGGCGTCGCGGCGCGCAAGCAGCAGATCCTCACCGCCAAGGCGGCGAAGGCCACGCGCGGAGCGAACCTCGCCCGCTTCGCCTGGTCGGTGCCGGCGACCGCATTGATCGACAAACCCGCGGACTGGAAGGACCTGCGCCTGGCGATCGACGTGCGCTGGAGCGGCGGAGCAGGCGGCGGCGACCGCCGGCACGAGCGTTACCGGCACCTCGACGGCCGCGAGCCAAGCGCCGGCCTGTCGACCAAGGCCGCGGATTGGGCGCCGCTCGATCTCGACGACCTCGCCCAACGCCTGGCCGACCGACGCGACCGCATGCTGATCAAGGTGAAGCAGCCGATCGACGGCAAGTACAGCGTGGTCGTCGAGGACGCCGCCGGCCGACGCGTGCGCAACCTCGCTGGCGGCCTGCCCGCGGCCAAGGGCGAGGTCGCGGTCGAATGGGATGGCTGCGACGAGGATGGCCGGATGGTCGCCGAAGGCAGCTACCGCTGGCGCTCGATCCACCATCCCGGGCTCGCGCCCGAGTACGTGATGAGCTTCGCCAACGCGGACGAGCCCACCTTCCATCCCCTGCTCAGCAACCACTGCCACTTTACCGCCGCCGCTGCCAACGACACGCTCGCGGTGCTCGCCGCGGTGGGCACCGAAGGCGGCTACGCCATGGCCGCCTTCGACCGCGAAGGCCGCTGGAAGCAAGGCTACAACGGGGTGCTGGGCGCGGGCTGGAACGCCATCGCCGTCGCGCTCGACGATACGTTCCTCTACGCCGCCCAGGATGGCGAAGGCTGGGGATCGAGCATCGACCGCAGCAAGCCCGACTGGCAGGGCGAAGTCGCGCTGACGCTGACCCGCTTCGATCTCGCCGGCGGCGGGGTCGTCGATTACCCCGGCGGCAAGCGCTGGCGCGAGCTCGAGCGCCACCCCTGGGGACCGGGCGCGGGACCGGCGCAGCTGCGCGAGCAGATGAGCCTCACCGGCATGGCCCGGATCGGCGCGCGGCTCTATATCGGCAGCCGCGCCGCCGAGGCTCTGCTGGTCGTCGACGTCGCCAGCGGCGAATTCGTCGATCGCATCCCCTTGCCGAAGCCGGGACCGATCGCGGCCTCGGGCGATCGCCTGGTCGCGCTCTCCGCCGGCATTCCGATGCTGATCGACGTCGCCGCCAAAACCGCCAAGCCGTTGTACGCCGCCCCGGCGGCGAAGGCCGCGGGGATCGATGCGCTCGACATCCGCGCCATCGCCCTGGCCGCGGATGGTCGGCTGTTCCTCGCCGACGCGCGCAGCCACAGCGTGCGCATCGTCGACGCCGCCGGCAAGGCGACGACGCTTGGCACGCCCGGCGGTCCGGTCGCCGGTCCGTGGCAGGCCGAGCGCATGGCCACGCCCAGCGGCCTGGCCCTGCTCGGCGAGCGCCTGTGGGTGGCCGAGGATCGCACCTCGCCCAAGCGCGCGGTCGCCTGGGACCTCGCCAAGCGCAGCGTGGTGCGCCAGATCTTCGGCAACCCCGC
>JACDEC010000070.1 GCA_013816645.1 Planctomycetota bacterium | reverse complement strand
GCGTCGGCGTCGCCACGGTGCGCGGCGTCGACCAGCGGACCGCAGGTCAGATCGTTGAAGCCGTAGCTGATGGTGAAGACGGTGTCGCCCGCCGCCCGAGCCGGAGGCGGAAGCGGAGGCGAGATTTCCGCGCCCGGGCTCATCCCTCGGCCGCGACCTTCACGCCGCGGCGCGGCTGCACGCCGATCGCGGCAGAGAGATCGCGGTGGATGCGCGCGACGCGCTCGATCTGGCCCTTGGCGGCGAAGCGCTCGTAGAAGCCCTCGGCGCGGAAGTCGCGTTGGCGCGACGTCCACACGGCCAGGCGCTTGCTCCAGCGCTCGGCGCGGCCGTCGACCTTACCATCAGCCGCGGCCAGGTCGGCGCAGACCCGGACCAGGGCCTTGAGCGTCACCGGCTTGGTGACCATGGCGTCGTTGGCACCCCAGGCGTCGCCCCAGGCGAGCGCGGCGGCGGCGAAGAAGTCGCGCAGCACCTCGTAGCGGCGCTGCACTTCCGGTGCGGCGGCGCTGAGCTTCTTGTCGACGGCCACCCAGCGGTGGACTTCGTTGAAGAGCTCGGCCTGGAGGATCCACTTCTCCTTGCCCGAACGGCCGCCCAGGCGGTTGATGCGGTAGCGCAGCGGGCTGTCGTCGGCGGAATACAGGCGCTCGACGACGCGCGCGGCCAGCTTGCGGTCGGTGCCGGCGAAGGACACGCGCTCGTAGAGGTCGATGAGGTGGCTCTTGTTGATGCGCGTGCCGGTCGAATTGATGATCACGAACATCTCGGCGGCGAAGTCCTCGTTGCGGCCGTCGAAGATCACCGTGGGCACGCGGATCTGCTTGGCTTCCTCGGGATGCTTGAGCAGGTGGAAGTGCAGCGCGGCGAGACGGTGCTGGCCGTCGATGATCAGGAACTTGTCCTTGGGCTCCTGGAGGTCGCCGACGTGCTCCCAGGGCTGCACGGGGTCGAAGCGCAGGCGATCCGGAGTATAGAGCAGGACCGATCCCGGGATCATCGGCTGGGCGCCGCAGGTCTCGTAGAAGTTGCGGATCGCGGCGATCTTGGCCTTGGCGATCGGACGCTGGAAGGCGCCTTCGCTCTTCTCGACCTTGTGGATGAAGCTGCCGATGTCGTCGGCCTCGGCCGGCGCGTCGGCGGTGATCTTGCCCTCGTCCGCCTCGAAGCGGGTAGTGAAGCGGATCCGACGCAGGAGGTCCTCGGCTGGATAGGCGACGGTATAGAAGGCGCCTTCCTTCTGGGTAACGCGGGTCGCGAGCATGGGCCTCTCCTTGGCGCGCGAGCCTGCCGGGGCGGGCTGGGGTGGGCAAGAGGCGTTAGCCGTGCGCAGTGGTCACGCATCGGTTCAGTCAATCGATTGCCGAAACCCGCAAGCCGCGCATCGTTCCCCGCCATGTCCGTCGATGCCCTCCTGGCTGACTGCCCCTCGTCGACCTGGACTGATCAGCAGGACCTGCTCCGATTGGCCGCCCGCGCCATGGTCGATCGGTACATGCCGATCGGCGATGCTGCGGCGGTCGCCCAGCGCGCGGCGCCTTTGCTCGATAGCGCGCCCGCCAGCGACCTCCATCCCCGCGTCGGGCTGATGACGGTTGCCCGGCAGGCCGAGTGGTGCGGCGCCTGCGTCGCCTGCCTGGCCGGCGGTGGCATGCTCGACGAACGGGCCCTGGCCTCGCTCAGCGATGCGCTGATCCAGCGGCTGGTCGAACAGGTGGCCGCGGTCTTCGCCCATCAGGAACCTGGTAACGAACGCCCGCCAGGGCGAGCCGCGCCCACCAAGGCTGCCGAGTGGCTGGTCCTGGTTCGGCAGGCCTGGCTGCGGCAGCAATTGCCGGTCAGCATCCGCTGCGCGGATGGCTCGACCGTCCATGCCGTGCATCCCGAGGATCGACCGGCACTGCTGATGCTCGACGATCTCCAGCAGCGTCCATCCCGCCACATGGTCGCGCACCTTGGTCTGGGCGCATTGGCGCTGGGTCGCAGCATCGCCGAACTGTCCGGGGATGACCGGGTTGGTCCCGCCAGGCGGGAGGTGCTCCTGCCCACCTTCGCGATCATGTACCTCGCCCTCGCCCAGAGCGTCGGCTTCATCACCGCGGCGATGGTTACCCGGGTGCTCAAGACGATCGCGGCCGATGCGCACGTCGAAAAAACCGCATCGCCCGATCGCGTGCCGGCCAGCCAACGACGCGCGCGCCATTCTCGTCAGCGCTGGGATGGTCCCGTCCTGCATCTGAAAATCGTCTTGATGCACGTCCGTCCCCTGGTGGTGCGCGAGGTCGCAGTGCCGGCCGCGCTCGATCTCGTCGGCCTGCACCGGGTGGTCCAGGCGGCCTTCGGCTGGTCCGACAGCCATCTTTGGGAAATCTCGACCGTCGGACGCGGCGGCATCCGCTGGGGTGATGCCGACGACGTGGACCAGGGCACGGTCGACGAAGCCGCTGATGGAGTGTCGATCGCCGACGCGCTCGCCGCCGGCGATGGCACCTTGATCTACACCTACGATTTCGGCGACGACTGGCGGCACCAGATCACCCTACGCCGCGAACTGGTCGAGGATCCCGCCAATCCCGCGCCTTTCCTGATCAAGGCGCTGCGTGCATGTCCGCCCGAGGACTGCGGTGGTCCGCCTGGCTTCGCCGCGCTGCTGGCGCCGCGACGCAGATCGGGCAGCGCACAGCCTGATGAAGACGCGGACTGGCTGGACGCGGATTTCGATCCGGCCGAACCGCACGCGCAGGCGCACGATGACGCCCTGCGTGGCCTGCGCCCGGTGGGTGCGCGGCGCAAGCCATCGCGTCGCTGATCGCTGCGCCTCGCCTGGACGTATCGCCCTGGCTGATGTTCGCCTAGCGGACCGAGGGCGGCCGGCCCGCCGGGCCCAATCGGCCGATCAGCGCCTCGATCCGCCCCTTGCTGGCCAGCCATTCGCGGTCGAGTCGGCGGTGGATCTGCTGCAGGTGCTCGACCGGGCCGTCGGCGGCGGTGCTTTCGATCAGCGTGCACAGGCTGGAGACCGCGGATTGACCCATGATCGCGCTGCTGCCGGCGAGCCGGTGAGCGCAGCCGATGGTCGCCTGGAGGTCCCGACGGCGGATGGCTTCGCCCAGCGCTGCCATCTCGGGCGGGACCCCGCGCAGGAAATCGCCGGCGAGGTCGGTCCAGGCTTCCGGCCCGACCTCCTCAAGCAGTTGGGGATCGTGCGGGATGCGCTCCAGACAGCGGGCGGGCGGGTCGACCAGGCAATGGCGGATGGCGCCGATCAGGGTCTGCCGGTCCACCGGTTTGCTCAGGCAGTCGTCGGCGCCGGCCGCGCGCGCTGCTTCGAGGTGCGCCGCGCCGCGTTCGTGGGTCAGCAGGATGATCCGCGTGTGGGCCATGTTGGGCCGCCCACGGATGGCCCGGATCAGCGAATAGCCATTCATCGGATCCATGTGCCAGTCGACCAAGATCAGGTCGATGGCTGGTCCGGCCTGCTGCAGTACCTGGATCGCCTCCAGCCCGCCCCTGGCTTCCTGGACCACCACGCCCTGGGCTTCGAGCAGGGCGCGGATGGCCTTGCGCGCGGTGCGATCATCGTCGACGACCAGCGCCTGGGGCTTCGGACGCGGCGGGGTCGCTGGAGATGCCGGCTTGTCCTTGGCGCCGGGCTTCCCGCCCCAGCGCGCCAACGCGGCGCGCAGACCTTCGCTGAACACCGGTTTGGAGAGATGCCCGTCCATGCCCGCGGCCAGGCAGCTGGCGAGGTCCTCGTCGCGGGCGCTGGCAGTCAGCGCGATGATCGGGATTTGTGTGCCCTGACCGCGTTCCAGGGCGCGGATCTCGCGGGTGGCCTGGAAGCCGTCCATGTCGGGCATCCGGCAATCCATGAAGATCACGTCGTAGGTGAACTGACGCCAGAGGTCGATGGCTTCCAGACCATTAGCGGCGACATCGGTTCGGCACCCCAGCTTCTGCAGGAGCAAAGAGCCCACCTGCTGATTGGTGATGTTGTCCTCGACGAGCAGCACGCGGTAGCCGAACAAGGCCGACAGCAGCCTGGTGTCTTCCGGGCAGAGCGACCCGGTCGCCGGCGTCGCGTCGGTCATGACCGCTCGATCGGCACCGGCGACGGCGCTCGCGAGCATGGCGCTAAGCGTCTGCGCCAAGCGCGAGGCCCGCACCGGCTTGCTGAGCCGCGCGACGTTCGCCGGCCGGGGTTCGCCGGCCGGTCGATGACTCCCCACCGGGGTGATGTGGATCAGCGGCGGCATCGGCCTGGCCGGATCGGCAGAGGTCGGATCGGCGCTGGTCAGGCGCGCCGCCGCGTCCGCATCGGGCAGGCCGCAGACCGTGACCCCGTACGGGCGATCCTCGGCCTGGGCGCGACGGATCGCTGCGCTGGCCAGACGTTCATCGCCGACCACCTCGATCTGCATGCCCCAATCGGCGAGCTGTTCGCGCAGGACTTCGCGACGCAGCAGGTGCGGTTCGATGACCAGGACCCGCGCGCCGCGCAGCAGCGGAAAGGCAGGCTCCGCGCTCGAACCGGGGTCCTTCGCCAGGGTCACCGTGAACCAGAAGCGCGATCCCACCTGCGGTTCGCTGCTGACCCCGATGCGACCGCCCATCATCCGCACCAGGCGCTTGGAGATCGCCAGGCCGAGTCCGGTCCCGCCGAACCGGCGCTGGGTGGACGCATCGACCTGGCTGAAGCTCTCGAACAGCGCGTGCTGACGGTCCTTGGCGATGCCGATCCCGGTGTCGTGGATCACCACGCGCAGCCGCGCTCCGACGGCGTTGGCACCGGACGAGCCGATGTCGATCAGCACGTGGCCGGCGAGCGTGAACTTCAACGCGTTGCCCACCAGGTTGATCAGCACCTGGCGCAGGCGGCCGGCGTCGCCGACCAGTCGCCGCGGCGTGCCCGGGGCATAGCGCAGGATCAGCTCGACGCCTTTCTCGCCGGCGCGACCAGCGAGCAGGTCCAGCACCTCCTCGGCGACCGCGCGCAGATCGAATGGCGTCGGCTCGATGGTCAGCTTGCCAGCCTCGATCTTCGAGAAGTCGAGGATGTCGTTGACGATGGTCAGCAGGCTGTCGGCGGATCGCTTGATGGTCTCGGCGTACGAGCGCTGGTCCTCGGACAGCTGGGTCTCGAGCAGGATGTTGGTCATGCCGATCACCCCGTTCATCGGGGTGCGGATCTCGTAGCTCATGGTCGACAGGAATTCGCTCTTCGCCCTGGTCGCTGCCTCGGCGACCTCCTTGGCGTGCAGCAGTTCGATCTCCGCGTGCTTGCGGTCGATCGCGTAGCGGATCGCCCGGACGAGCTGCCGACTGTCGAGGCCGTTCTTGGACAGCCAGTCCTGGGCCCCGCGCTGCATCGCCTCACGGGCGAGCTCATCGTTCTCGTTGCCGGTCAGGATGACGATCGGGATCCCCGGTTTGAGGGCGTGGACCGCGGTGAAGGTCGCCAATCCCGCGCTGTCCGGCAGCGACAGATCGAGCAGGACGATGTCGCAGGGCGCCGACGCCAAGGCTTCCAAGGCCTCGTCGAGCCGTCCGCAGGAGATCAACGCGGACCGGGTCACCGCGCTCTGCGCGAGGAACACCTCGATCAGCACCACATCCCCGGGGTTGTCCTCGACGAGCAGGATGTTGAGCGGTGATTCGTGCATGGCTGCGCCCTTCGACGTGGTCCGCTGGTGACTGATCCGCTCACGGTCATCAGGCGGGAGCGGGATCTATCATTCGCGCGGGAGTACGCGGGCAGGCGAGATGGCAGAGCACCTTGGCGGCCAGTTCCGTGAGCAGGAAGGGCTTGGCGATCGCGTCGTCGGCGCCGTCGGCGGTCGCGCGGAAGACCTTGTCGAATTCCGCGAGCATGGTCACGAAGATGATCGGCACCCGCGGGCAGCGTCGGCCGGAGCGCACGCGGATTGCGAACTGGAAGCCGTTCATGTCGCCCATCAGCACATCGCTCAGCACGATGGCGAAGTCCTTCTGCTCCAGGGCGACCAGGGCCTCGGCTCCCGACGCCGCTGATTCGGCGTTCACCCCGACCTTGCGCAAAGCCTGCCACATGGTCTTGCGCGAGACCAGATCGTCATCGACCACCAGCGCCAGGGCCCGCTCGAGGTCGGGCGCCGGCTGCCGCTGGCCGACCACCGCAGCGACGGCGACCAGCCCGTGCCTGAGCGTCCGCAACGAGGAGGCATTGATGTGATGCTGCAAGGCGCCCAGGCGCCGAGCCAGCACCTCCAGGGTGGTGATCATCGCCAAGGCGAAACGCTGGTCGGCCAGCGCGCCGCTGCGGAGCGACGGCGCCAGGCAATCGGCGATCGCCGCCATGGCGGGGTGCTCGACCTGGCCGCCGCGCTCGAAACGGTCGAGGAGCTCCAGGGCTTCGCGCACGGCGTCGCAGGTCTGCGCACGCGATCGGTGCTGGGCGGCGGGATCGCGAAGCGCCTCGCTGCTGAGCGTCCCTCCAGGTGGATCCGCGAACGTCGCCGAACCCGGCAACCGGGCACAGCGCAGGACCTCGGTGGTTTCCCTGGCGGTGGCGCGCACGTGGCGCGGCGGTCGATCGCGCAGCACGAGCTCGAGATCCTCGCGCAGCTCACGCGGGCTCTGGTAGCGATCGTCGGGGTTCAGCGCGCCGGCGCTCGCGACCACGGCGGCGATCCGGCTCGAGCAGTCGCTGCGGATCGCGCGCGGATCGGGCAGTCCGGTCGCGAGCAGTTGCGCGACGACCTTGGCCGGGGTGTCACCGAAGAACGGCATGCGCCCGGTGAGCAGGAAGAACAAGGTCGCGCCCAGCGCATAGATGTCGGCGCGGATGTCGATGCATTCGCTGGCCCGGAACTGCTCGGGTGCCATGAATCCCAGCGTTCCCAGCGCGCTGTGCTCGGCGGTCAAGCGGTCCGATTGCCTGGAGTTCCTGCGCACGATGCCGAAGTCGCCGAGCTTGGCCCTGCCGTCCTCGGTCAGGAACAGGTTGGCCGGCTTGATGTCGCGATGGATCAGGCTGGCGGCATGCACCGCTTCGAGCCCGATCGCCGCGTCGCGGCAGATCGCGGCCGTCCGCAGTTCGCCGATCGCACCGCCGCTGGCCTCGACCAGTTCCTCGGCGTTTCCCCCACGCATCAGCTCCAGGACGATGAACCGACGACCCTGGTCGACGCCCATCCCCAGGCAGCCGACGAGGTGCGGGCTGCGCACCGAACTCGCCACCTGGGCCTCGCGCAGGAAGCGCCGTTGGATGACCGGGTTGTCGACGACATGCTCGGACAGGACCTTGAGCGCCACCTCCGTGCCGTCGGGACCGATCGCGCGGTAGACGATGCCCATCCCGCCGTGTCCGAGCACTTCGCGCAAACGGTACGGACCGAGATTCTGTAGCTGCGCGCCGACCATCCCCGCGGGGTCGCAGGCCGACCGGCCAGCGATCAGCTCGGCGAGCTCAGCGTCGATCGACCGACCGCTACGGTGTTCGCCTTGCGCTGGCCTGGGGAAGACGCGGGTGCCTGGCATACGGACGCTCCTGCTGCGTTCCAACCGCGCGACCGCGCTGGTTCAGCGTTCGAGGATCGGAGCGATCTGCTCCATCATCTCGAGCATCTCCTGCAAGGTCATCGGCTTGATCAGATAGGCGTCGACGCCGAGACGCGCGCATTGCTCGTAGTCGCGAGCTGCGCGCGACGAGGTCAAGATCACCGTCGGGATACCGGCGAGTTCGGGTTCGCCCCTGATGTAGGTCAGGATCGCGGCTCCGGTGATCTTCGGCAGATTCAGATCGAGCAGGATCAGGTCGGGCCTGGGGTCGGGCGACGCGGCCAGCGTTTGGAGATATTGGAGGGCGTTGGCGCCATCGATGGCGACGTGGAAGTCGACGATCAGTCCGCGGGTCTGGAAGGCCAGCATGGTCAATTCGACATCACCGGGATTGTCTTCGATGATCAGCACGTTGGGGATGCGGATGGCGTCGATGGCGACATCGGGGTCGCCGCGCGCCGAGGCGGCGAGGCCGTCGTCGTCCTGGCCGAGGTCGCGGTCCGAGGAACTGAGGGAGTGCGTACGCATGGGTGACTCCTGCGTGCATAGCTGGAAGCCGAAGATTCCCGGTAGAAGGTCCCCTATCTTATGTCGACCGGCGTGTTCGCTGAGGCCCGAGTCCTGCAACTCCATTCGACTCCTCTTGGCTCTGCGCGCGGAGGTCTTTGACCCTCCGCCGCCCACTGAAACCCAATGACATATCCTGAAGCCGTACGACGGATCGCTTGCCTGCAACGCTAGCGAAGAACCACCGGGTTGCAGCAGGTATTTGCAGAAAGACCCGGTTAAATCCGCCGTTCTTGCAAAATGCAGGGTACACGATCGGCCCAGACTGCGTTACGACGGGGTGGGCACGCACCCCTCCGCACTCACTCCACTCACCCTCAAGCCGGCGATGGAGCGGTTCCACGATCTGTAAGCGACAGCTCCAAACGCCGTTGCGCCGTTAGACCCTTTCTCCCGCGAGGTGACTCCTCAAGGCGGCAGTCGGGGGTAGCTGCAAGGCGCCCGACCCGCCGCGCTCCTGGTGGAGCGCAAGGCGAGGGCAACGCAGCAGATGCCCCCGAATGCCGCCTTGAGGCTCACTCTTCCAACGGAGCGAACAGGGCGCGCAGTTCGTCCTCGCCCAGCACGGGGCCCGACTGGCCGTCCTCGTCGTGCACCCCGGCGGCGATGGCGCGTTTGCGCTCCTGCAGACGCTGGATGCGCTCCTCGACCGTACCGGCGGCGACCAGGCGGTAGACGAACACCGGCTTGTCCTGGCCGATGCGGTGGGCGCGGTCGGCGGCTTGGCGCTCGGCGGCCGGGTTCCACCAGGGATCGTAGAGGATCACCGCGTCGGCCGCGGTCAGGGTCAAGCCGGTACCGCCGGCCTTGAGGCTGATCAGGAACAGCGGGGCTTCGCCGGCCTGGAAACGCTCGACCAGCGGTTGCCGCTCGCGGGTCGTACCATCGAGACGCAGGAACGGGATGCCGGCGGGCCGCACCACATCGGACTCGATGAGGTCGAGCATGGCGGTGAATTGCGAAAACAGCAGGACGCGCCGACCATCCTCGATCAGCGAACCCAGCAGGTCGCGCAACGCTTCGAGCTTGGCCGAATCCGTGACCCGCTTCGCCGCCGGCGTCTTGACCAGCCGCGGGTCGCAGCAGACCTGGCGCAGCTTGAGCAGCGCGTCGAGCACCTCGATATGACTGCGTGCCAGCCCTTTGCCGGCGAGCAGGCCGCGCAGGCGATCGTCCATCGCCAGGCGCACGCTCTCGTACAGCGCGCGCTGGGCATCGCCGAAGCGGACGCTGACCACGCTCTCGGTGCGCGGCGGCAGCTCGGGCGCGACCGCTTCCTTGGTGCGACGCAGCAGCACCGGCGCCAGGCGTCGGCGCAGCAGTTCCTGCCGCGCGGGATCGCGCCCACCTTCGATCGCCTTGCGGAAGACGCGATCGAAGCGCGCGCGCGACCCGAGCAATCCGGGCGCCAGCCAGTGCACCAGGGTGAACAGTTCGCCCAGGTGGTTCTCGACCGGGGTGCCGGTCAGGCACAGGCGGTGGCGGGTGTCCAGCTCGCGCACCGCGTCCCCGGCCTTGGCGCCGGCGTTCTTGATCATCTGCGCCTCGTCGCACACCACCAGGTGCAGCGGCACGCGGGCCAACGCGGCGCGATCGCGCAGCAGCGTGGCGTAGGTGGTGATCAGCACGTGCTGGCCGGCGAGGACCGCGGGATCGCGTTCGCGGTCGCCGCCATGCAGGACCAACGCGCGCAGCCCGGGGGCGAAGCGCGCCAGTTCGTTGGCCCAGGTGCCGACCACGCTGGCGGGACAGACCACCAGCGCCGGCCGGTCGAGCCTGCCCGCGTGGAGCTCGACCAGCAGATGGGCGATGGTCTGCACGGTCTTGCCCAGGCCCATGTCGTCGGCGAGCACGCCACCCAGGCCGAGTTCGCGCAGCCGCTGCAGCCAGGCCAGCCCGATCAGCTGATACGGACGCAGCTCGGCCTGCAGTCCGGGCGGCGCCGCCACCACCGGCGGCGTGGCCAGCGAACGCAGGCGATCGGCCAGGGCGCGCAGCCGGTCGCCGCCCAGCCAACGCGGACCGAATCCCTCGAAGCCCTCCAATGCCATGGCCTGTCCCGGGGCCACGCGCACGCCCCCCGGACCCGGTGGCGCGTCGAGCAGATCGACGAGGTGGGTGCAGAGCTGGCGCAGCCGGGCGCGTTCGACGCGCAGCAGGGTGCGGCCGTCGAGCTCGATGAGCACCGCGTCACCATCGCCGACGGCGGCCGGCAAGCGATCGACGGC
>JACDEC010000493.1 GCA_013816645.1 Planctomycetota bacterium | reverse complement strand
CCGGACGGCCTACTGATCGCCGACGACGGCTACTTCGCCGACGCGGCGATGAGCCTGGTGCGTCGCGGGGTCAGCATACCTCGCGACCTCGCGGTGGTGTCCTTCTGGAATCGCGGTTCGGGATTGCTCAGTCCGTTCCCCTTGACGCGCGTTGAACTCGATCCGGCGGTGCATGCGCAGACGCTCGCCCGGCTGCTCGTCAGCATGCTGCGGCGCGAGGCGCCCGCGGCGGTCCATGAGCACACGCCGTACACCCTCCTTGCGCGCGCGCGCTCCGACTTCGAAACGGCTCCGCCGCCATCGGTGGCCGCGACTTGAACGGAGCGATCGCGCGGGCCTGGTACGAGCGTCGCTGCAGGTTCCCACAGCCGTGGAAGGAGGTCGGTTCGCCGACCGTGAGTCAGCCTCGGGCTGGTTACAATCACCAGATGAACCGCACGCCCGAGATCATGTATGTCGATGACAACCTCGCCGATCTCGCATTGGTGCAATGCGCGCTCGAGGAGGTGGGCACCGAGGTGCATTACCACCCCATGGCCGACAGCGCCGCGGTCTGCGATTGCCTGCTGACCATGGCCGAGGGCTGCGGAGTCCCTCCGCCCGACCTGATCCTGCTCGACCTCAACATGCCCCGCGTTTCCGGGCTCGACGTGCTCGACTGCATACGCCACCACGAGCGCACCCACGACCTCTCCGTGGTGATGATGACCACGTCGAACCGCAGCGAGGACCGACAGGCCTGCCGCCTGCACGGAGCCGATGACTACGTGGTCAAACCGACGTCCTACCAGGACCTGGTGGACATGCTGCGCAAGCTGGTCGAGCGGATGGGCACGTTCGACCGCGTGGTTCAGCCGTAGGGGCCGTTGGGCAGGAAGCCGAGCAGGCGCTTGAGCCGCGGGTTGCCCTCACTCATGGCGACCACGTGCTCGGGCATGCGGTAGCCCATGAACGGCGCGAAGAAGTGGGCGATCGATTTGCGCCCGTAGCTGACCTGGGTCACGTAACGCGTGGTCTCGCTGCGATTGGGTGCCCCGCGATGCCAGACCTGGTTGTTGAACACCATCACGCCGCCCATGCGACCGGTGCAGGTGACGACCTTCTCGGCCCATGGCGTGCCCGACAGGTCGTGCGGGGGCTTGCGCCCGAACAGGTGCGATCCCGGGATCACCTGGCCAGGGCCGTTGTCGATGCTGGTCTGGTCGGTGAGGTAGTAGTTGCAGGTCAGCAGCAGGCAGGGCAGGTGGATGTTGGTGGGCGGCTCGCCATGGGTCACCTTGAAGTGCGACGAGTCGTCCTGGTGCCAGTGGCTCCAACCGCCGCCCTTGCAGGTGCGGAACGAGTTGTTGTGGACGACGTGGCAGGTTTCGGCGCCGTAGGTCTCATCCTCGCTGAGGATCGCTTCGGCGAGCGAGACCATGGGCTCGAGGTCGAACAGTGCGAGGTTGGCCGGGCTGGACTCGAACATCGCGACGTGGTGCTCGATCGGCGCGCCGGTGGACGGCTTGATTCGATCGAAATCCGCACGCAGGGCGGCGCAGCGCTCGGGTTCGAGCACGTCGTCGATGAACACGTAGCCGTCGCGATGGAAGCGGGCGACCCATTCGGCGATCTGTTCGGGTAACGCCGTCCGGCCGGCCCAGGAGGTCCGGGCGGGGGCGGTGCGGGAAACGGTGGCGGTGCTCATGGTGGCTCCCCTGCTTGCGCGTGAGCATACCGCGAACCATGGTGAGAGCGCCAGAGCGATCCGCCCGCAAGGAGCGGCACCGGCCATGCCGAAATCGACGTCATCCGAACAGTACCTCACCGTCGACGAGATCCGCCCGCGGGTCGATTTCGTCTGCCTGTGGCGGATCGCCGACGAGCAGTGGTACCCCTACCGCGTGCCCTCCCACCAGTTCCTGCTCGTCGAATCGGGGATCATCCGCGCCCGCACCAGCACCGGGATCATCACCGCCGTGCCCGGCGACCTGTTGTGCCTGCGACCGCTCGAACGCAACGAGTACGGGTTCTCGGGCGAGACCGTCTATTTCGAAGCGCACATGACCCTCGCCGAACCACCGCGCCAGGGTTTGCCGCTGTGGCTGGACGACCGTCCGCTCGGCGAACTCACCCGGCTCGGCGAGCACGCCGCGCGCGCGCGACGCGCCTTCGAGACCATGTGCCTGCAACTCGATCGTCCCGGCGCCCAGGCCCGGCTGAGCGTCGCGGCGGCGGTGCATGAATTGCTCGCCGCCGCGGCGGCGACCTCGACCGCGGGCGCGGCGACACCACAGCGGCTCGATGGCTGGCAACGCGCGCGTTTCCTGCTCGAAAGCGAGCTCGGCCGCCCGCTGACCATGGCGCGCGCGGCGCGCGAACTCGGTGTCGGCGTGGATCACTTCATCCGCGGCTTCCGTCGCCGCTTCGGCGTCAGCCCCCTGGCCTACCGCACCCGCGCCAAGATGCGCCAGGCGGTGGTCGAACTGCTGCGCGGCGAGCAATCGGTGAAGCAGGTGGCGCGCGGCCTGGGCTTCAGCGACGCCAGTTCGTTCGCGCGCGCCTTCCGCGCCCACCTCGGCGTCGCGCCCAGCGAGATCCGCGCCGCCGCCGACCAGCCGGCGCGGCCGATGCCCGACCTCGGCGACGCGCTGTTCCCGACCAACCGGCACATCCGGCCTCCCGGGCTCAGCGGCCAGTTCCGCTGGGGGTGAGGGGGAAACGTGCGGAGTGCGGAGCGCGGCGATGAACATTCAAAGTCACCATATGACTTGTCGATGGTTTCTCTGGCAGCATCCGTGGACTGCTACACCAGGAGGACGATCCGTGCATTTCCAGTACATGACCATGCTTAAGTACTTTCTGGCCTTCACCCTAGTACTGATTCTCGGAGCTTCTCTCCAGGCCGAGGAGCCACCGGTCGCCCAGCCGCTGCAGTTGGCCGCACCTCAAGCCTGGGACGTGCAGGCCGAGCCCTCCGCCCAGTGCGCCGTCGCTGGCTGCGACGACTGGCTGCGCGTGCGCTTCCATCCCGCCGCCGGGCAGACCGCGCGCCTGCTGCTGCGCGAACCGATCCCCCTGCCGGCGTGGGCCACCGACCTCAGCTTCCTGGCGACCAACAACGGCGCCGTCGCCAGCCTGCGCCTGTTCGTGCTGGTGCGCGATGCCACTGGGCGCGAGTTCACCTACTACACGGTGTGCCCGCC
>JACDEC010000492.1 GCA_013816645.1 Planctomycetota bacterium | reverse complement strand
CCCTGCGGCCCACCCGCGAGCACCGCCGCGGGCAGCAGCTTGGTCAGGTTGGGTTTCTTGCCGGCGGCGGTTTGGGCGGCAGCGGCATCGAAAAGCGCCTGACAATTGGCGGGCAGCGGCACCAGCGCGTTGCGCTGGTGGTCGGTCCAGGCGAGCGCGTCGACGCGGAACGGTTTGGCGGCCGCAGATCCGGCGGTGGCGTGACCCTCGCCGGGGATCTCGCGGTAGACCACGGGGTAGCCCAGGGATCGCAGCGCGGTCGCACCTTTACGGCTGTTGTCGACGTTCACCACGGCATCGGCATCGCCGTGGATGATGTACCACGGTAGGGTCGGAGTCGGAGCGTCGGGCTGGTTGGATCCAGACACGCCGCCGCTGAGCAACACCACCCCGGCGAACAGCTGCTGCGCCTGGTGGCCGAACACCCCGAGCCGAAAGGCGCCGTGCGAATAGCCCCAGGCGAAGACGCGCCGGCGGTCAATCGGCCAGGTCGCGCTCGCCCAAGCGACGGCGACGCGGATCGGGGCATGGTCGATGTCCTCCCAACCCGCGCCCTGCGACTTCAGGCCGAGCACCACGCACCGGTCGGCCAGGCCGAGTTCCTGGAGATCGGCGGAGAGTTGGCCGACGAGTTGGTGCTCGTTGCCGTTGATGCCGTGCAAGGCGACGATCAACGCGAACGGCCCCGGCCCCTTGGGCGCCACCGCGTCGTAGGCGACCGGTGGAGCCGCACCTGCTGGATCGTTGATGCGGCCGGTGGTCGATTCGGCGGCGAGGGATGCGCACGCCAGCAGATGCGCGAACACGACGATCGGCAGCATCGCAAGAACGTGGCTCGCATGCGGGGACATGCCCCGGTCTACCCGAGCCTGGGACTCTGGCCAGCAGTGCGGTCGTCAGGACGCCGGCGCTGTCTCCTCGGCGTGCTTCTCGATGACCTCGGGAGCCAGTCGGTCGGCGAACCAGATGCGTTCGACGATCGGGTAGGCCGCGACGATCGGCAGCGCGGCGACCATGCCGAAGATGCCGAACAACGCCCCGCCGATCAGCAAGGCGAGCAGCACCGTCAACGTCGACAGCTTGAGCCGGTTGCCGTAGACCCACGGGACGATGAGGTAGTTCTCGAGGATGTTGTAGGCGCAATAGGCGGCCACGACCATCGCGCACGTCGATTCGGACACGGTCAGGGCGATCAGCATCGCCGGGACCAGCGAGACGATGAAGCCGAGCACCGGCAGCACGTCGAGCAGTCCGGCCAGTACTGCGAGCACCAGCGCGGCTGGCACGTCGAGCCAGCGCAGCACCGCGTAGGTGAAGAGCGAGCAGAGCAGCGAGGTGATGACCTGGCCGGCGACATACGCGGTCACCACCGGGGCGATCTCGACCATGGTGCGGTGGACCTTGAAGCGCGAGCGCTTGGGCAGGTAGGCGACCAGCCAGCGCACCACGCCGTGCCCATCGAGCAGCAGGTAGGTCGACAGGGAGATCACCAGGATCAACGAGGTGACGCCGGCGATGGTGCCCATCAGCCAGCTCCCCGCGGATTTCACCCAGCCCGAGACGTCGGGCGTGCTCTCGAGCAACGGCCGGATCGACGTGGCGAAGGCGCTGTCCGCGGGGAAACGCGCCAAGGCCTGGTCGCGGAATTCGGGCAGCCGGCCGATCAGGTCGCCGGCCTGGTTGATCAGCGGCGGTACCACCGCCAACACCGCGAACGCCAGCGCACCGACCACACCCAGCGTGACCACCAGCACGCCGAGCCACTGCGGGAAGCGCAAGCGCTTGCCGAGCCATTCCACGGCGGGATACAGGGTCACCGCCAGCAGGATCGCCAGGTACAGCATCATCATCATCGGGATGCAGCGCACGATCGCCCAGGCGGCGACGATGCCGGCCAGGACCATGGCGATGGTGCGCACCGGAATCAGCAGTTCGACGCGAACGCGCGGTTCCGCGACCTCGGCCTCGGGTTCGAGTGGTGGGAGGGCGGGGGATTTCGCCGACATACGCTGCTGATCCAATCGGTTGAACGCCGGGAACACGCGGCGCGGAGCGAAATGGGGCGAGCCGCGAACCGGCGACTTCCCCTCAAACCTGCACAAACGAAGGCGAACACCTCCGCCTGCTATCGGTGCAGCATGCGCATGGCCGTGCGTGTCTGAAGTCCCGACCGCACCATCTTGTTCACCCAGACCTCCGTCGCTGCGTCCTGGGAATCCCTGCCCGCTCAGCGAAAGGGGCTGGACGGTGGCTGGCGCAGGCCGCAGGCTCGGTCCATGGCCGGCGATCCGAGCACTTCCCGCGCACGACCCGGCCGACGGGAGCGACCCTGATGGCGCTCGCCGTCGCTGGATTGACCAAGTCGTATCCCGGGCTCGACGTGCTCAGCGGGCTCGATCTGGGCGTCGCCGATGGCGAGACCGTGGCCATCCGCGGGACCTCGGGGACCGGCAAGAGCACCCTCCTGCACTGCCTGGGCCTGCTCGATCGCATGGACGCAGGGACCATGGAGCTCAACGGCACCGCGCTGCACGCCTTGACCACCAGCCAGCGGCCGCGCGTGCGCGCGCGCAGCATCGGCTTCGTGTTCCAGGCCTTCAACCTGCTCCCCGAATTCACCGTGCTCGAGAACGTCCTGATGGCAGCGCGCGCGGCGCAGTCCCCGCTCTCGGCCGCGACCGTGCACGCGCGCGAACTGCTCGACCGCGTCGGCCTGGGTGGTCGTGCCGGTGGCGACGTGCGCACCCTATCGGGCGGCGAACGCCAGCGCGTCGGCTTGTGCCGCGGACTGCTCAACAAGCCCGCGCTGCTGCTCGCCGACGAACCGACCGGCAACCTCGACCCCGCCACCGCGGCGGTGGTGCTCGAGCAGATGCTGGCCCTGGCCCGCGAGCACGGTTCGAGCGTGATCATCGTCACCCACGATCCCGCGATCGCGGCGCGCGCCGACCGCACCCTGGAATTGAAGGGCGGCAAGCTCGGCGCCGTGGCCTGAGGCTCGAAGCGGTCAGGCGAATGTCATCGACCGATACAAGTCGATGTACTCCTCAGCCACCCGCTTCCACGAATGGTCGGCCGCCATGGCTCGCAGCGCCGCCGCGCGCCAATCCGCGGGGAAGTGCTCGAAGAGGCCACAGGCGCGGTCGAGCACACTCGAAAAGTGGCCGTGGTCGTACGGGCCGAACG
>JACDEC010000491.1 GCA_013816645.1 Planctomycetota bacterium | reverse complement strand
GCGTAGGCGGGCGAACGCAGCAGGCTCAGGCGCAACTCGCCGTCGGCGCAGTCGCAGCCGTAGCTGCCCTCGTTGATCACCGACAGCGCGTGCCGCGCGTCGTGCAGGGCGACCCACTGCTGGGCCACGGCTTCGTCGCCGTTGCCGGGCAGGGTGTCGCTGCCGTAGGCGACCTGGCCGCGCAGGGTCGGGGCGTCGAGCGCGCTGGGCAGCGAAAGCTTGAGGAAGCGGTCCTTCTCGTTCCACAGCACGCGCAGCTCGACGCCGATCTCGCTGCCCTGCTTGGGCAGCAGCCAGCGCAGCGCCAGGCGCGAGTCGCGCCAGCCGAACAGGCATTCGACCACGGTGCGCACCGCGCCATCCTCGATCACCCGCACCGGGGCGAGCCGTTCGGCGGCTACGCCGGCGGCGGTCGCCGCGGTCGCTGGGTCGAGCAGGGCGAAGGCGCCCTCGACGTTGCGGAAGCCGCGCACCGTCATGCCCCAGGGATCGGCGTTGTCGCGCAGCACCAGCGCCTTGCCGCCGTCGCGCAGCAGCGTGCGGCCGTCGACCCGCCAGGTCAGCAGCCCGGTGGCCTCGCTGACCTCGACGTCGAGATCGGCGGTGCGGAAGCGCACCGCGCCGTCGGCGACCGGGAACTGCACGGCCGGCTTGGCGGCGATGCGCGTGAGCCGGCAATCGAAGCGGTTCATTGCGCCCGGCGCGAGAGTGGCGCGGAACACCACCCGCTTGCGCCAGTCGAGCGTCAGGTTCGACAGCTCCTTCTCGACCTGGGTGGGTACGGCTTTGCCACCGGCGCGGACGCTGACGTCGGTGAAGGTGTCGGTCCAGTTCTGGTCCTGGAGTTGGAACTCGACCTCGACCAGCGCGTCGACCGGCCAGGGGTGCGGGTTGTAGACCAGCACCGGGATCTCGCCGTCCTTGGCGCGGCGCTGGCCGGCGGCGAGCGCGAAGAAGCAGCGCGCCTTGGCGCGCGAGAGTTCCTCGAGCCCGTGGCCGAGCATGCGCAGCGCCATGTCCTCGACCGGCTGGATGGACGACCCGGGCAGGATGTCGTGGAACTCGCAGAATAGCAGGTCGCGCTGGGCGCGGGCGATCTCGTCGGCGGGATAGGCGCAGACGCCCGCGGCGCTGGCGTGCACCGCCATGGCCTCGACGGCGTAGAGTTCGTTCTCCAGGCGGCGATGGCCCTGCTTGATGCGCGCCTGCGCGGTGTAGCAGCCGGGCGCCCACGGATTGAGGTCGCGCTCGACCCGCGGCAGGCCGTCGCGCGCGCGCGCGACCTGGTCGAAGTATTGGTCGGCCGAGGCGTGGACGATGCGCCAGTCCGCGGTGCGCGCGCGCAACGCGGCGATCGCCTTCAAGTCCTGGCGCGACGGGCCACCGCCGTGGTTTCCCACGCCCCACAGCACCAGGCCGGCATCGTCGGCGCCGTGCTGCGCCATCCAGCCCGCGATCTTGTCAGCAGCTTTGCCCAGCGCCGAGTTGTACCAGTTGTCGGTGCGGTGGCCGATCACCGTCGAGCCGTCGTAGCCGACCCACAGGAAATCGTCGGCCGGCAAGGTCAGCCATTCCGCGCCGGGCCGGCAAAACAGGTAGGCGCGGTGCCCGCTGCGCGCCAGGATCTGGGCCAGGCCGCGGCTGTGGCCGAAGGGATCGACGTTCATCGCGGTGGAGACGTCGACGCCGAAGGCCTCGCGGAACCAGGTCTTGCCGACCAGGACCTGGCGGACCAGCGACTCGCCGCTGGAGAGGTTGCAGTCGGGCTGCAGGAACCATCCGCCGAGAATCTTCCAGCGTCCCTTGCGCACCAGGGCGCGGATGCGCTTGAACAGCGCGGGATCGTGCTCGGCGACCCACTGGTAGAGCACGGCCTCGTTGTGGTTGAAGACGAAGCCGGGGAACTCGTCACAGAAATCGGCGGCGCAGCGGAAGGTCGACAGCGCTTCGGCGGCGCCTTCCTCCCATTCCCACAACCACACGGGATCGAGATGCGCGTTGCAGAGCAGGTGCAGGGTGCGGACGGCGGTCATGGCCATGATGTAGCGCGGTCGCGCAGGCGTGCAGCAGGGGGCGGTCGCTGTCCTCGCGATGACTGGCTCTCGGATACACTCCTGTTAAGTGCCTGTTCCAGATCACCTCCCCCGTCGGTGGGGGGCGGCAAGGCCCCTGCATCGGTCATCTGGCAGCGCCGGCTTGCCGTGAGGACGGCCGTAGGGGATCCACTCTCATCCATGCCGTTCCCGGCGCGGACATTGATGATGGCGCCAGTTGACCTGCGACCGTCGCCTGGTCCCCCATTCATCCTGGAACCCTGAGCATGTCCACCGCCCGTGAGATCAACCGCGGACGTCCGACCTGGATCTTCTGGGGGGGGGCTGCTCGGCCTGGTGGCAGTGGCCGCCGGCCTGTGGGCGATGCTGGTGTGGCGGCCGACGTCCGAGCCCCTGCGGCTGGCCCTCGATCCGTGGCCGAGCGAGGAGCTGCTGTGGCTGGCGAAGGAACGCGGGCTGTTCGCGGCCGAGGGTCTCGACGTGCAGGTGGTCGAGATGCAGTCGGCCGCCGACAGCCACATCGCCTTCGAACGCGGGCACGTCGACCTGATGGTCGCCACCTGCGCCGAACTGGTCGGACCCAATGATCGCGCGCTTCGCGCGGTGCTCGCCCTCGACGCCTCGTTCGGCGCCGACGTGGTGCTGGCCCGCAACGGCATCGCCGACGTCGCCGCGCTCAAGGGCCGCCGCGTCGCGTACGAGCCCGGCAGCCTCGCTGCTCACCACCTGCTGCGCGCGCTGGAGTCGGCCGGCCTGGGGTGGAACGACGTGACCGCGGTGCCGATGGCCCTCGTGAGCAGCAACGAGGCGTTCGCCAAGGGCGAATTCGACGCGGTGGTGACCTATCCGCCGTGGAGCGTCGAGCTGGTGAAGGCTGGCGGTGTCCACCCGATCTTCGACAGCAGCCGGATCCCCAACGAGATCGTCGATCTGGTGGTGACCGACGCGACGGTGCTGAAGCGCATCCCCGATCTGCCCGCCCGCCTGCGGCGGGTGTGGGGCAAGGCGCAGCTGCTGCTGAGCGACGACGCCGCGCTGGCCGCGATGGCCGCGCGCGAACGCATGTCCGCCAGCGAATTCCACGCCGTCCTCGGTGACGGCATCAGGCTGGTGCCCGCGGGCGAGCAGGTCGACC
>JACDEC010000069.1 GCA_013816645.1 Planctomycetota bacterium | reverse complement strand
GGGCGGACGATCACCCCAGGGAGAGCGGCACCACCCGCACCCATCGCCAGCCCACGCCGCGGCCCTGAGGGTCCGCGCTCACGGCTGAGCGAGTGCCTCGACCAGCGACGCGGTGAAGCGCGCTGCGCCATCGACGTTGAGATGCGAATAGTCGGCAAAGCAGTCTTCGGGGAGCTCCAGGCGCTCGTGCACGTTGACGAAGCGGTGCCCATGCGCGGAGCAGACGTCGGCGAGCGTGCGCCAATGCGCGCGCAGCGGTTCGAGCTGCCCGCTCGGGATGGAGTCGGCCCGCAACGGTGCCTGGGCGCACACCAGCGCGATGCCGCGTGAGCGCAGGTCGGCGGCGAGTTCGCTGAAAGCCTTGTACTGGCGCTTGTCGAAGCGGGCGCAGTCAACCAGCTGATTCCAGCGGATCGCATCGACGTCGGGCTGATGGATGTCGAGCAGCACCGCGCCGCTGGCGTCGAAGGCGACGCTCTCGTAGGACGTCGTGCTGCTGCGCAGGGCGGGCATCCGCATGCGGTTGTTCCAGTAGTACTGGACGTCGAGGTTCTTCGCGACCTGCCAGGGGTAGCTGTTGCCATCGACCATCGGCGCGAGCTTGGCGCGGTTCACGAAGGCGTGATCGCGATCGCGGTAGAAATCCATGGGACCGCTGACCATCACGACTTGGCGCGGCGCGGCGCGCTCGAGCGCGAAGGTCAGCATCTCGCGGGAGTCGCTGATCTTCATCGCCCAGGCGCCGACGTTGAGCAGTCGCTCGCCATCGGCCATGGCCCGAGCGAACTCGCCGCTATGCAGGTTGTTCAGGGTCATCGACGAGCCCACCGCCAGGACCTCGCAGGTGAAGCCGTCGCGGCGACGGATGAACTCGATCTTCTCGTCGAAGGCGAGGTTCCCGCTCACCGGCAAGGGCGGGAGCATGTGCCGGGCAGCCAGGGAACAGAGGAAGGTCGCTATCGCGGCCAGACCCAACCCCACCGTCACCGCGAGCACACCGAGGTATAGGGCGGGATGGATGGTGCGCCGTCCGACGGCGGATGCGACCGCTGCCTCGCGTTGCGCCGATGGCATCTCCATGTGATCCCTTTCAGAACTGTCAGAACTGGAAGTAGAGGAATTCGCTCACCCGGCCGAGCGAGAGCAGCCCGATCAGCGCCAGGCCGCCGGTCGCCGCTGCCCAGGGCAGCGATCGCGACCAGCGCAGGCGCGTGGTGCGCGTCGGCATGTCGAGCACCGGCGTCGCCCGGGCCATGATCTCCTGGGTGTTCGGCGCGAACAAGGCGATGGCGCCGAGCACCACGATCCACGCCAGGCTGGCGACCTTGGCCCCGACGGGGTCGTAGCTGACCGGCACCATCGGCGCGTAGCGGGTCACCAGGGGTTCGAAGCGCGCGGGCAAGCCGAGGCCATGGACTCCGACCATGCCGGTGAGCACGGCGGTGGCGTCGGCGAAGCTGGCGGCGCGGAAGAACACCCAGCCGACGATCACCGCGAGCAGCGTGACGCCCTGGTAGGCGGGACGGATCCACGCCGAGGACGCCCAGGCCATGCCCGCGGTCACGTGTCGCCAGGCATGGTTGACGCACAGGTACCCGCCATGGAGCAGGCCCCAGAACACGAAGGTCCAGCCGGCGCCGTGCCAGAGGCCGCCGAGCAGCATGGTGGTGACCAGGTTGGCGTAACGCCTCACCGGGCCCTTGCGGTTGCCGCCGAGCGCGACGTAGAGGTAGTCGCGCAGGAAACGCGACAGGGTCATGTGCCAGCGGCGCCAGAATTCGACGATGTTGACCGCCTTGTAGGGCGAATCGAAGTTCGCGGGCATGCAGATGCCGAACATGCGCGACAGGCCGATGGCCATGTCGCTGTAGCCGGAGAAGTCGAAGTAGAGCTGCAGGGTGTAGGCGAGCGCGCCGATCCAGGATGCGACCAGCTGCGGCTGCCCCCCTTCGTGGACCGAACCGAAGAGGTGGTTGGCGTCGGGCGCGATGCCGTCGGCGAGGATCGCCTTCTTGAACAGGCCGATGGCGAAGATGGTCAGGCCGACCGACAGGTCGGCGGCGGTGATCCGGCCATCGGCGCGCTCGAACTGCGGCACCACCTCCTTGTGATGGACGATCGGCCCGGCGATCAGCTGCGGGAAGAACAGCACGAACAGCGAATAGTCGACGAAACCGTAGCCACGGGTCAGCCCGCGGTAGGAATCGACGAGGTAGGCGATCTTCTGGAAGGTGAAGAACGAGATGCCAAGCGGCAGCACCACCTCGAGCAACGGCAGATCCGCACCAGTCGTGGCGCGCACGCTGTCGATCAGGAAGTTGGCGTATTTGAACCAGCAGAGCATGGCGAGATTGCCGACGATGCCCGCGGTCAGGAGCAGGCGCCCGCCCAGCCCGCCACGCTCGTGCAGACGGCCCAACCAGGTGCCGACCAGGTAGTTCGCGGTCATCACACCCACGATCAGCGGCACGTAGACCGGGTTCCACCAGCCGTAGAAGCCCAGCGACGCCAAGGCCAGGAAGGCCATCGCCGCGCGACCGCCCAGGGTGCGGCCGGCGATTCCGTAGCCGAGCAGGCACAAGGGCAGGAACAGGAAGATGAAGACGTGGGAATTGAACAGCACGACGCCCCCTCCGTTCCACTCCCGGCCGTCCAGGCCATGGGTGCACCGGTCGTAGGGTCCGGGACATCAGCGGCAAACTTCGCATCGCCTGGCTGCAACGCGGCCGGCTGTTGCGGCTTGGCGTTCGCCGCTTGCCCTAGCGGGCGTCGATGAAGGCATCCTCGCTGGGTTTGAGCGCTGCGGCCCAGGCGCGCCACGCGCCGAGCGCGGCCGCGCGACCGGGCTTGTCGGCCACCGCGTCGTAGGCGCTGGGCTGGCACGGCTCGAGCACCGCGAAGGCGGCGGCGCGCACAGCCTGGTCGTCGTCGTCGAGCAGGCCGACCAGGCATGCGAACAGCGGCGGATCCTGGTAGTTCCCCTTCACCTGGAAGCGCACGGCCGCGGCCAGCCCGGCGATCGCCAGCAGGCGATCGGCCTGATCCATGCGCTTGGCCGTCGCGGCCTGCATCAGCGCCTGCTGCGCCGTGGAATAGCGCCAGTTGGCGCAGGTCGCCAGCGACGCGAAGGCCGCGGCGCGCAACTCGGCGCTGTCGTCGCGCAGGGCGCGGGCCAGGGCGACCAGCGGTTCGTCGCCGAACAGCGAACGGGCGAAGGCCTCGGCGGCGGCGGTCTTCACCGTGGGGTCCTTGTCCTTGAGGGCGAGCACCGCAGCCGGCCCGGCGGGTGGGCCGCCGACGCGCACCACCTCCTCGATCGCCGCGGGCGTCGTCGGCTTGGCCTTGCTCGGCCGCAGCACCGCCTTCAGCGCGTCGAGATCGCCCCCGACCGGGGCGATCAACTTGTGGCGCAAGCGCGTCGCCCACAGCACCGAGTCATCGTTGGTCGGCGGATGATTCGAGGTGTGGCCCAGACCGTCGACCTCGCGGTAGATGCTGCGGTAGCCGAGCTTCTTGAGGTTGGCGCAGCCCTGACGGGAGGCGTTCTTGTGCGGGTCGTCGTCGAGCAGGCCCATGACGTGGTAGAAGTCGGGCATGGTCAGGGCGGCGTCCTTGACCGCGGGGATGTTCCAGGTGCCGGATCCGAAGATGATCGCCGCGGCGATGCTCTCGGGATGCTTGACGCCGTAGCCGCCGGACATGCCGCCGCCCGAACTCATCCCGAACACGTAGATCCGCCGCGGATCGATCGGGAAGGCCTGCTTGGCCCAGGCGATCAGCTTGGTGACGGGCAGGTCGTCGACCTTCATGTCCCAGCCTGCGCCCTGCGACTTGGCGCCGAGCACCACGTAGCCGTCGCTCAGGCCCAGGCGCTTGAGCGTGGCGATGACGGTGCGCGCCTCGTGCGGCGCCTGGCCGCCATGGCCATGGAAGCACACGAACAGCCCGAAGCCGTGTTCGGGAGCGGTGGCCGGCGCCTCGAGGGCGTATTTCAGCACGAACGTCGCCGGCTTCCCCGCATCGCGCGCGCTGGCGGCGACCAGCACGTGTTCAGGGGTCTCGAAGAGCTCGTCCTCGGACAACGCCCAGGCCGCGGCGGAGGTCAGGATCGACAGCATCGCGATCATCGTCAGCGGCTGGGCGGCTCGGCGAGCGAGCGCCATCTGGCGATGCGCGATCACAGGTCCATCTTCCCGGAGCTGTCGCCGAATTGGCCGGCCGGGGCGCCGGCGCGGGCCAGCATGCCCAGGAACAGATCGCACATGTTGCCCTTGGCGGCGAGCGGGCGGCCGGTGTTGACGGTGCCGCCGCCGCGACCGGCGAGCAGCACGGGGAGATCGTTGTGGTTGTGCCGGTCGCCATCGCCGAGCGCGGAGCCGTAGAGCACCATGCAGTTGTCGAGGAGCGTGCCGTTGCCTTCCTTGACGCCCTTGAGCTTCTCGAGCAGGTAGGCGAACAACTCGACGTGGTAGCGGTCGATCTTCTGGATCGCCTCGACCTTCTTGGCGTCGTTGCCGTGGTGCGAGAGTTCGTGGTGCCCGCCGGTGATGCCGAGGTTGGCGTAGTTGCGCCCCGATCCGCCGTTGCCGAACATGAAGCTGGTGACGCGCGTGGTGTCGGTCTGCCAGGCCAGGGTGAGCAGGTCGAACATCAGCTTCACGTGCTGGTCGAAATCCTTGGGCGCCTCGGGCTCCTTGAGGTCCGCCGGCACCGCCTTGGCGCCGCCCGGGTTCTTGCTCGCGTGCTCGATGCGCTGCTCCATCGCGCGGATCGATTCGAGGTACTCGTCGAGCTTCGGCCCGTCGCTGCCGCCGAGCGTGGCGCGCAGGCGCTTGGCGTCCTCGCGCACCAGGTCGAGCACGCTGCGCCGCAGCATGACCTCGCCGCCCGCGGCCTGGGCCCCGGCGCCCTGGCGGACATCCTGGAACAACCGTTGGAAGACCGCCCGCGGGTCGGTCTCCTTGGCCATCGGCGAGGTCGCGGTGCGCCACGAGATGTTCTGGGTGTAGACGCAGCTGTAGCCGGAATCGCAGTTGCCGGCCTGGCCGCCCTTGTCGACGCCGAGTTCGAGCGAGGGCAGCGAGGTCAGGTGACCGATGCGGCTGGCGGCGAGCTGATCGACGGACTGCCCGCATTGGATGTCGGTGCCCGCGGTCTTGCGGATCTGCGCGCCGGTCAGGAAGGTGCCGGTCTCGCGCGCGTGGTCCCCGGCTCCGTCGCCGTTGGCGTTGGCCTTGTCGTGGCGCAGGCCGGAGATCACCAGCAGCTCGGCCATCACGTTCTTGAGCGGCTCGAGCGTCGGCGACAGCTTGGCGGCGCCGCCAGCGCGCGGCGGCAGGTTCCAGTTCGCGGTGTTGACGCCGTTGGGGATCATCAGGAAACCGAGGCGCACCGGCGGCTTGCCGGCCTTGCCCTTGGGGTCGTCGGCCCAGCCCATCTGTTCGAGCAGCGGCAGGCCCATGGCGCAGCCGAGGCCCTTGAGCATGGTGCGGCGCGAGATCTTCCAGGCTGCGCTCATGGCGAGCTCCTGATGCGGCGATGGAGGAACGGATAGCTGCGGGCGATGCCGGTGACCAGGCTCGAGAAGCGCCAGCCATCGGCTTCGAGGTCCTTGACGATGGCGTCAACGGTCGGCTCGTCGTAGGGCTGCAGACCGCGGCCGAGGGCGTAGGTCAGCAGCTTGGACACCAGGCAGCGCGCGAAGTCGATGCGCCGGGTCTGGAGCAGGATGGTCTTGAGCTCGCGCGCGCCGTTGATGCGCGTGCCATCGGTCATCACCGAGGCGGTGTCGACGGGCAATCCGCCGTCCTTAGTGCGGTAGCGGCCGATCGGATCGTAGGCCTCGAGCGCAAAACCCAGGGGATCGAGGCGCACGTGGCAGGACGCGCAAGTCGGATCGGAGCGGTGCCGCTCGAGCAGCTGGCGGGTGGTCAGACCAGCGGTCGCTTCGCTCTTCTCGGGCAGGGTGCCGGCGTTCGCCGGCGGCGGCGGCGGCGGATCGTCGAGCAGCTGCTCGAGGATGAACTTGCCGCGTCGCGCCGGGCTGGTGCGCGCCGGGTTGGAGGTCACCGCCATGATCGCCGCCATGCCCAGGACGCCGCCGCGATTGGGGTCGATCAGCGTCACCTTGCGCATCTGCGGGCCGCTCACCCCGCTGATCGCGTAGACCTTGGCGAGCTTGTCGTTGACGAAGGTCCAGTCGGCGTTGACGAACTCGAGGATGCTGCGGTCCTCGCGCATCACCGCCTCGAAGAACAGCAGGGCCTCGTCGGCCATCGCCCGGCGCAGCCCCTTGTCGAACTCGGGGAACTGCTTGGGGTCGAGCTCGAGCTCCTCGAGGTTGCGCACCAGCAGCCACTGGTCGGCGAACCCGTCGACCAGCGCGCGCGCCTTGGGGTCGCGCAGCATGCGCCGGACCTCGGCGTCGAGCTTCTCCGGGTGATCGAGATCGCCCTTGGCCGCGGCCGCGAAGAGCGCCTCGTCGGGCATCGACGACCACAGGAAGTACGACAGGCGCGAAGCGACCTGATGGCCGTCGAGCCGGTAGATGCCGTCCGAACCGGCCTTGCCGTCGGGCTCGACCCGGTAGAGGAAGCTCGGCGAGACCAGCACCGCCTGCACCACCAGGCGCAGCGCGCCTTCGTAGGGTTCGCCGGCCTGGTCGGCGGCATCGAACAGCGCGAGCAGCCGATCGATCTCTTCGGCGGATGCCGGACGGCGGAAGGCGCGCGGCAGCAGGCGGGCCAGCACCGCGCGCGCCGCTTCGCGTTTGGGCAGTTCCGCCGACGGTTCGGCGACGACCAGCCGGCGGTGGGTCTCGCTCTTGGCCGGCGCCGGCGCGCCGACCAGCTCGATCGACTGGACCGCCAGCGCGCGCTTGGCCGGTTTGCCGGGGGCGCTCTCGCCGCTGAAGGGATTGAGGAAGATCAGCGCGACGGAGTGGGTGCCGCGACTGATCGGCAGGCCGGTGACGGTGTAGGCTCCCGGCGATCCGCGTTTGGAGACCACGCGGAATTCCTTCACCACCCGGTCGTCGATCCTGACCGCCATGCGCACCGGCTCGTTGCCGGCCTGATCGGCGCCGGCCTTGATCTTGAGTGTGTACTTGCCGTCGCTGGACACGAACAGCGGGGCCGCCAACTCGCCGCCGTCGGTCAGGGTGCGCGCACCGTCCTCGACTGGAATGGCGAGCGGTTTACCGCCCGCGGAGGCGGCGATCGCGTCCACGCCGACGCGTACCGATACCTGGCCCAGCGCGATCACCCGCGCCGCGATGCGTTCGCTGGCCGCGAGGTACTTCTCGAGCAGCAGCGGGGACAACGACAGCACGTCGGCGATGTTGTCGAAACCCTCGCCGGTATCGTCGGTGGGGAATGCGGCGGCGGCATCGAGGTCCAAGCCGAAGAGGTCGCGGATGGTGTTGTCGTATTCCGCGCGGTTGAGCCGATGCAAGGTGACCCGCCCTGGATCCGCCGCGCCGCCGAAACGGATCGACGCCGCCCAACGCGCGAGTTTGGCGCGGTCGGCCTCAGAGAGCGCGGCTTTGGCCGAGGGCGGCGGCATCTCGCCGCTGCGCACGATATTGCCGACCGACCGCCACAGCGGCAATGCGCCCTGCACGGCGGTGAGGCTGTCGTAATTGGCGAGGTTGACGTCGCCCTTGTGCTTGTCCGGGCCGTGGCACTCGAAGCAGTGGGTCTCGAGCAGCGGGCGGATATCGTGGGCGAAGTCGGGCGGCGTCTCCGACGCTCCCAGCGCAACGACCGCACCCAACGCGAGCATCCATGCTGGCGGCTTCATGAGACTCCCAGCGCACGGTCCTACCGGCTGATCGAGCTACTGTTGGTGCCGTCTTTCCCGACGTTGCCAAAGGCGAGTCAGCCGGAGAAATCGACCTCGATATTACTATTCGCATCGTATGACCGTCACCTCCGGGCAATGCACCCATCTGCACCAATGGCAGCATTTCTTCACCAGCTCTTCCCGGCGAATACCGGTAGAAACGCACATTCGCGACGAAAGCGTGATCTGCGCATCAGTGAGGTCGGACTACCATCCTGTCGATTCCGAGTACATACTGTGGCGCCGCTCACCCGTGGAGGCGGCAAACATGAATGAGACCTGCGCACCAGCCCTGACCTCCTCGCCCCTGTTGGGCACCGCTCGGGTAGCCACCCCCCCGCCGACCCTGCGTTCGAGCGAACACGATCGACCGACCACCCGTCAGCCGTCTGACAGCGAGATCCCGGTGCTGGTCGGTGGCGTGCGCATCCTGCGCATGATCGGACGCGGTGGCATGGGCGCCGTCTACCTCGGCCACCACGAAGCGCTCGACCTCGACGTGGCCGTGAAGCTGCTCAAGCACGATGCCGGCGACGAGCGCCTGCTCGAGGAGGCGCGCGCCGCGGCTCGCGTCCAGCACGCCAATGTCGTGCGCGTCCTGCATGCCGGTCGCGATGCCGGCCGGGTCTACGTGGTGATGGAACTGATCAACGGCGGCGACTGCGCCGATCTGCTCAAGGAGATGGGTCGCCTGCCCTGGCGCGAGGCGTTGGCCCTGGCCATCCAGGCGGCGGACGGTCTCGCCGCGATCCACGCCGCCGGCATCGTCCACCGCGACATCAAGCCGGCCAATCTCCTGCTCGGCACCGACAATACGCTCAAGATCACCGATCTCGGCCTGGCCCTGCACCCCGGCAATACCCGCGAACCGCGCGCCGGCCACGTTTCGGGCACGCCGGCCTACATGGCACCCGAGCAGGGTCGCGACTCGCGCGCGGCCAAGCCGCAGGCCGACGTCTACGCGCTGGGCGTCACCGTCTACCACATGCTCACCGGCAGCAAACCGTTCTGGGCCGATACGCCGAGCGCGATGCTGCGCGCGCACCAATCCAAGCCCATCCCGGATGTGCGTTCGGTGATCGGCGATGTGCCGCCGCGCCTGTGCAGCTTGATCGCGCGGATGATGGCCAAGGACCCGGCGCAGCGCCCCACCGACGGCGCCGCGGTGGCTGCCGAGCTGCGCACCGCGCTCGCCATGATCGATGCCGGCGATTCCGCCGAAGCCGCGACCAAGCCCACGGCCGCGCCACGGCCAAGCGTTTCCCGCCACCGCTTCGGACCGGTGCGGGCCACGGTGGTCGGTCTGGTCCTGGCGACGATCTCGATAGCTGGTTCCTACGGCCTGCTCGCAGCCGTTCCCGGTCCTGCGGCCGGCAATGGCGTCGCAGCCGTAGCGGCAGGGAACAACCCGGTCGACGCCTGGCGCAGCGCGCCGCGCGCGGCGTTCCTGGTCGGCCAGGATCTCTCGCCGTCGAGCGAATCGGCGCTCGATGGGGCGCTGCGCGCCACCGGCCTGCGCGTCATCGAACGGCAGCAGCTCACCCGCCTGGTCGCCGAGCAGGACCTGGTGCGCAACCAGGCCACCGATGCGGCAACCGCCATCGCCGCCGGCCGACTGATCGGCGGCCACATCATCTGCTTCGCCCGCGCCAGCGGCGAAAGCATCCAACTGTCGATCGTCCACGTCGAAACCGGCGAGCGCGTCGCATCCGAGATCGTGGCCGCAGGCGAGGCGGCCGCGCGGGTCGGCAAACTGGTCAGCGAAGCGGCGCGCGACCTGCCCGCGCGCGGCTACCTGACCCGTGAGGCCGATGGCACCACCGTGCTCGACGTCGGACGCAACCACGGCGTCCGGGTCGGCGATCGCTTCCGCATCCTTGACGGCGATGCGCAGGCCCCGGGCAAGCCCACGGCGGTCGCCGAGGTCGTCGCCTGCACGCCCGGCAAGGCCACCGTCGAGATCAAAGGCGAACTGCCCAAGCTGCCGGCATTGGCCGAACGCGTCTCCCCATGAGGGCAGGCAGCCGACGCTTCCGCGGAGTGGGCGCGTGCGCGCTCGCGGCGGCGGCCTTGGCGGCCGTCAGCTGCGCTGCCCGCCAACCCGCCGCGCGCAGCGTCGACGGGGTGACCTACGGCACCACCGTCCAGCCGTTCCGCCAACGCTGGTGGCACTACTACGAGCGCGGGGTCAGCTGGAGCCGCGGTGGCTTCTGGGACGAGGCCGAACGGGATTTCCGCGCCTGCCTCGCCACCCGCGCCGATGACAGCCGCCGGGCCCGCACCTACGGCATGCACTTCGTGCAGTGCTTCGTGCACCGCGAGCTCGCAGCCGTGCTGATCGAACGCGGCAGGCTCGATGAGGCCGAACGCGAACTGCGGCTGAGCGCCGCGCAGGAGCCCAGCGCCAAGGCCGAGCATCTGCTGCAGCGCATCGCGACCTTGCGCGCGAGTGCGCGCGGAGCGCCGGCACCGCAGCCGGCGCCGATCGCCGACGAACTCGCCGCCGCGGTGCCGCCGAGCCTGACGCTCCACTCGGTCG
>JACDEC010000490.1 GCA_013816645.1 Planctomycetota bacterium | reverse complement strand
AGGGTGACGGGGGCGGGGGAGTGTCAAGGCGGGCGACCCGACGGCGAACGCCGGGCTTGGCGTACGCCGGCGCGGGCTATGGCGCGCTCCGTCGCGAGCTATGGTCGCCGGCGATGAGAGCGCCCGCGATCCTCGCCGCCTTCGCCCAGCGCAAGATGGTGGCGATGCTGCTGCTCGGCTTCGCCTCGGGCCTGCCCTACCTGCTCAGCGGCGACACCCTCAAGTTGTGGCTGCGCGATGTCGGCAGCGATGTGAAGACCATCGGTGCCTTCGCCTTGGTGACCTTGCCCTACGCGATCAAGGTGCTGTGGGCTCCGCTGGTCGACCGGTTCGTTCCCCCGCTGCTCGGGCGTCGCCGCGGCTGGTTGCTTGGCTGCCAACTCGCGATTGCGGCGGTGCTGGTGGGCATCGCTGGGTCGCGTCCCGATGATGGTCTGACCGCGGTCGCCGCGCTGGCCCTGGCGCTGGCCTTCCTAAGCGCCACCCAGGATGTGGTCGCCGATGCGTGGCGCGCGGACGTGCTCGACGAGCGCGAGGCCGGCGTCGGGGTCGCGGTGTTCGTCGGCGGCTATCGCAGTGGTCTGCTGGTGGCCGCAGCGTTGGCGCCGATCCTCGCGGTGCGCATGCCCTGGGCGACGGTCTACCTGGCTATGGCCGGGCTGATGGTCATCGGCATGGTCGGGACCGCGTTGGCTCCCGAGCCAGCGATTCCGGCGAGCCCGCCAACGCTGAGCCAGGCGGTGGTTGGACCTGCGCGCGATCTGCGCGCGCGGCTCGGCTATCGCCTGCCCATCGTCCTGCTCTTCGCGCTGACCTACAAGCTCGGCGACCAGCTCGCCGGCAACCTCGCCGGGACCTTCCTTCAGGACATCGGTTTCACCAAGGACGCGATCGGCGCGATCCGCGGCGGCATCGGCCTGGCCGCTTCGGTCGGCGGGGTGTTCCTCGGCGGCGCGATCATCGTCGCGCTCGGCATCCCGCGTGCGCTGTGGATCTTCGGCGCGCTGCAGGCGCTGAGCAACCTCGGCTACCTCGCGCTCGCCGAGATCGGTCCGCGCCACGACGTCATGGCTGCGGTAGTGGTGGTCGAGAACATCTGCGGTGGACTGGGTACCGCCGCGTTCCTCGGTTTCCTGCTCAAGCAGTGCGATCCGCGCTATTCGGCGACCGAGTTCGCGCTGTTCACCAGCCTGATGGCGCTGGGCGGCATCGCGCTGTCCGCGGGCAGCGGCGCCCTGCCCGTGCGCTATGGTTGGTCGACGTTCTTCCTGGTCAGCATCGCGGCATCGCTACCCGGCCTTCTGTGCCTGATTCGAGTGGCGCCGTGGTCGTCGCCGCCTCAGCGCGGGTAGGCATCCGGCGCGATGCGCAGCAGCGTGAAGGGATAGAGGATGGTCACATAGATCGTCCCGTCGCGGGCGACGATCATGGCGAGGTGGTGGTGTAGCAGAGTGAGCGTGCCGTCGGGCAGGCGATGGTAGCCGTGCGACCACGGCTTGACGCTGCCGTCCGGATGGGGCGCGAAGTCGAAGAAGAGCGGATTCTTCACCGCGAGGACGCCGAGGTCCTCGATCGCCGCGCTGGCCGGCGTGTAGCGGCAGAGGTGATGGAGATACCCGGTCCCGAAACCGCTGTGGTTGTCCTCGCGCACCACCACGTAGACGCGCCCGTCCGCGGCGATGGATACGGCGCAGCGCGAGTCGGTGCCGGTCGCGGCGAGCAGGCGGCCGCAGGCGGTGGCGCGGACTTCGTCGGCGCGCGGCAGCAGCTCGAGGCGCCACAGCGTCGGATCGTTCATGAACACCAGGTAGGCCGTAGTCCCATCGGCCGCGAGGTTCCAGGTGGCGATGGCGCTGCCGCCGGGTTGCGGGAACGCCGCGCCCTCGGCGCGGATCGGCAGGATCTTGACCGACTTGTTGACGGGTTCGTAGCGCGCGACCTGGAAATCCGCGGTCAGTGCCCACGCGCAATGCCCGGTGCCCAACAGGGTGGTGGCGTACGGCGTCAACTGCGGTCCGAGCTTGCGCCACTTCTTGCCGTCGAGGTCGCCGAGCAACCAGTGCTGGTCCTCGCAACTGACGACGAACAGCTGCTTGGCCTTTTCGTCGGCGACCACGTCGGCGATTCCCTGTCCGGCCATGGGCATGCCGAGGTCGCGGTTGGTGCCGGTGGCGGGGTCGTGGACGATGACGTAGCCGCCCGGGTATTCGGAGGTATCGCCCTCCAGCCGGTAGCCCTGCTTGCTGCCGACGTAGACCAGCCCCGACGGCGCGACGAAGTTGCGGGTGTGGATCTTGGCCTGGGCGGCGTAGCCCGTGGCGGTCAAACCGCAGGTGGCGTTGACGTCGACTGCGATCCGTTGGCGACCGCTGGCCGGATCGAAGGCCACGAGGTAGCCGTTGCGGTGGTATTTCGCGGTGCCGACATGGATGGTCCCATCCAGCGCTTCGCTCAGCGAGAAGTACCCGGATTCATCCGAGGTCGTCTCGGGCAGGATGTGGTGGGCCGTGCCCCAGACGTAGGGGAAGGGCGCGATGGCCTCCGCGGCGGCTGCGCAGGCGGCGAAGATCAGGATGGTTGCAGCGCGCATGCAGGTATCGAGCCACGCCCGCGCGCTGAGGCCAGCGCTCGGCGGTCTGTCGCCCGATCCCCTGTGACTCGCTGAAGGGCTTGGCCTGTTGGCGGTTGAGGATGCCGCCAGCCTGCGGACAACCGCCGCCGACCATGGCCGTTCCGACCATCCGCATCCAGCGCCGCAACCAACGCCCGGTCGCCCGCGACGGCGATTACGTCCTCTACTGGATGACCGCCAACCGCCGGATGGGCTGGAACTTCGCGCTGCAGCGCGCGGTCGAGCACTGCGCCGAATTGGGCAAGCCGCTGCTGGTCTTCGAAGCGCTGCGCGCCGGCTACCGCTGGGCCAGCGACCGCCTGCACCGCTTCGTGATCGACGGCATGGCCGATAACCGCCGCGCCTGTCTCGCCGCCGGCGTGACCTACCACGGCTATGTCGAACCGATCCCCGACGCCGGCAAGGGCCTGCTGGCCGCGCTCGCCGAGCGCGCCTGCGTGGTCGTCGGCGACGAGTTCCCCGCCTTCTTCCTGCCGCGCATGCACGACAGCGCGGCGGCCAAGGTGGCGGTGGCCTACGAATCGGTGGACAGCAACGGCGTGCTGCCGCTGCGCGCCACCGACAAGGCC
>JACDEC010000489.1 GCA_013816645.1 Planctomycetota bacterium | reverse complement strand
GGCGCATCTCGTCGAGGCAGCCCAGACACTGGCTCAGCGCGTTGACCAACCAGCGCAGACTGGTCGGGCGCGGGCGCGATAGGCCCAGCGGCAGCAAGGGGATGCCGGCCGCGGGCACGAGCTTGGCTTCGATACGCTGGGGATCGCCGATCCAGCGCAGCGGCGACTCGCCGCGGCGACGCAGCTCGGCGGCGACCGCCAGGCCGGGATAGACGTGGCCACCGGTGCCACCGCCGCACAGCAGGAATCCCGCCGCCTCAGCCACGCCGGTCACCCTGGTCGCGCTCCGGCGGTTGACGAAGGAAGTGCGCGGTCTTGCTCTCGCCGTGACGCGGAACCGACAGCGGGCGCCGCAACAACCGGATCAGCCGCAGGTCGGTGATGGCGGCGGCGAGACGTCGGGGACGTGCGCTCATGACCGGGATTCCTGGGGCGATGCGAAGCGGTGCATCTCAGCGCCCCCCGCCGGTTTGCCAGCGCCAGGACTGCGA
The DNA here is from genome assembly GCA_013816645.1 of Planctomycetota bacterium. GTDB lineage: Bacteria > Planctomycetota > UBA11346 > UBA11346 > UBA11346 > JACDEC01. The sequence goes on along the minus strand of JACDEC010000489.1, from coordinate 2,723 downwards.
ACCCAGGACAGCGGCGCCGATGCGCGCCGAGCTGGTCCGGCGCGTGGCCTTGACGGTGGCGCGCGCCACCGCGTCGAGCACGCCGATCAGGGCCAGGCACACGACCATGCTGCTGCCGCCGTAGCTGATGAACGGCAAGGTCAGGCCCTTGGTCGGCACCGCACCGACCACCACCAGCATGTTCCAGAAGGATTGGAAGCCGAGCACCAGGATCGCACCGATCGCGAGCAGGCGCTGGTGCCGGCCGCGCGCCTGCATGGCGATGGCCAGCCCGGTCAGTATCAGGGCCAGGAACAGGAAGGCGACGGTGCAGCCGCCGACCAGTCCGAGCTCCTCGCAGATCACCGCGAAGATGAAGTCGGTGTGCTTCTCGGGCAGGAACGCCAGCTTGGCGCTGCTCTGACCCAGGCCGACCCCGAACAACCCGCCGCTGCCGATGGTGATGTAGCTCTGGCGCAGGTGGTAGGCCGCAGGGCCCTCGCTGTTCCAGGGATCGAGGAAGGCGAGCATGCGGTCGCGGCGGTAAGCGACCTGGTAGACGGTGACGTAGAGCGCCGCGGGCAGGCAGAGCACGCCGAGGGAGACGTAGTAGAGCCAGCTGGCACCCGAGAACACGAACATGCCGCCGAGCACCACCGCCATCACCACCACCGAACCCAGATCCTTGGTGAAGTAGACCAGGCCGCCGACCACGGCGAATGCCGCCAGCGGCAGCAGCACGCCGTTCCACAGCACGCGCACGCGTTCGGCGCAGCGGGTGAGGTGCCACGCGGCGACGATGACCAGCGCCAGCTTAGCGAGTTCGGCGGGCTGCAGATTGATCGGACCGAGGTCGATCCAGCGTTTAGCGCCGTGGCTCTCGCGGCCGATCAGATGGACCGCGATCAACGCGCCGATGGTCAGCGTCGCCGCCATCCCCACCACCCACGGCCGGCCGAGGCGGTCGCTGCCCAGCCAACTGATCAGCGCCGCGCCGGCCAGGCCGACCAGCAGCGCGAGACCCTGCTTGACGAGGTATCCGTAATTCAGACCGAGCCCGCTGCTGCCGTTCATGCCGGCGGTGGTCGAGGCGATCATGACCATGCCGACCGCGCACAGCAGCAGGACCAGGACCCAGAGCTGGATGCGCAGCCATTTGGCGGTCATGGGATTGCCCCGGTGCGAGGTGCGGCGTGTGAAGTGCGAAGTGGGGAACGGTACAACCGGGACACGGTTACCATCGTTGGGCGAGCGCAATGCCATCGCACACCGCACGCCGCACGCCGCACCCTGCTGCTTATCGCGTCCATGATGATCACCGCAGCTTCAGCGTGGACAGGGCAAGGAGTGCCGCGAGCGCCGCGACGATCCAGAAGCGCAGCACGATCTTGGATTCGGGCCAGCCCTTGTACTGGAAGTGGTGGTGCAAGGGCGCGCAGAGGAAGATGCGCTTCTTGTTGCGCAGGCGGTAGCTGGCGACCTGCAACAGCACGGACAGCGCTTCGATGAAGAACACGAAGCCGACCAGCAGGACCAGGAACTCCTGGCGGGTGTTCAGCGCGGCGAGCGCGAGGAACCCGCCGAGCGCCTGGCTGCCGGTGTCGCCCATGAAGACCTCGGCGGGGGCGCCGTTGAACCACAGGAAGCCGAGGCACGCCCCGGCGACCGCGGCGCAGAACACCGCGACCTCCTGGCCGCCCGGCACGTAGAGCACCTTGAGGAACTCGGTGGTGTCGACGCGACTGGTCAGGTAGGCGATCGCCATGAACGCCAGCGCGGCGATCAGCATGGTGCCGGACGCCAAGCCATCCATGCCGTCGGTGAAGTTCACCGCGTTGGCGCAGGCCATGGTCACCAGCACGCTCCACAGGATCCACCACAGGCCGAGGTTGACCGCGAATTGCAGCGGCAGCAGCGGGAAGGCCAACTCATGCACGCCGAGCGGCACCAGGAACTGCTCGAAGTTGCCGGCCGCGTCGCGCGTGTCCGAGATGTGCTTAAAGACCTGGATCACGCCGATCTGGGTGTCGACCAGCTTGGGCGCGAGCGCGGCGAGATTGTGGGCGTTGTACCAGTACATCGCACCGCCGCAGAGCAGGCCGATGACCAGTTGGATCGCCAGCTTGGAGCGCGACGAGATGCCCTTGGCGCCCTTGAAGATCTTGGTGCGGTCGTCGAGGTAGCCGACCAGCCCGAAGCCGAGCATGCCGCCGAGCAGCAACCAGGTGCGCAGCTCGAGCGGATTGCACCACAACAGCACCGAGGCGCAGATGCAGGCGATGATGCCGAGCCCGCCCATGGTCGGGGTGCCGGCCTTGGCGTTGCGCATGGCGTCGACCACCGCGGCCTCGTTCTTCGAGCCCTGCTCGCCGAACTTCTTGCGCTTGAGCCAGCGGATCAGCGGCGGCATCACCACCATCATCAGCGCGAAGGCGGTGAGCGCGGCGAGCACCGTGCGGCTGGTGACGTACCCGAACAGCCTGAACGGACCGTACCAGCCGTCGAGATCCTTGAGGAAATAGAACATCAGCGTCCCTGAACCGACGGATTGGATTGCGCCGCCATCAGCGCTTCGACCACAACTTCGAGGCCGGACGAGCGGCTGGCCTTGACCAGCACGGTGGTTGGCCCTCCGGCCAGGCGGCGGGCGGCCGCCGACGCGGCCGTCGCCTTGTCGTCATGGTGCTCGTGGTCGCTGCCGCCCGCCGCCCGGTAGCCGTCGGCGATGGCGCGGGCGCCGGTGC
>JACDEC010000488.1 GCA_013816645.1 Planctomycetota bacterium | reverse complement strand
CACAACACCACCGGCGTCCAGCAGATGGACGCCGACGGCGGCGTGCAGTTGCGCTACCACACCTTCTATCCCTGGGATTCGCGCAGCGCCTCGGCGATGGATGCCAGCAATCTCTATGTCGGGATCCTCAACTGGGGATCCGGCCTCGAGATCGCCGAATACGCGCTCGGCCAGCCGCGCGGCAAGATCCTCACCAAGCTGCCGTCGAAGATGGTCAAGACGCCGATCGGCCGCTGGAAGGGTCGTGAGCTCAACAACCTCGATGGCCTGGCGATCACCGCCGACCGCATCTACGCCGCGGTGGCGATGACCAACGAGCTGTTCGTCATCGAACGCGCCTCGGGCAAGATCCTCAAGCAGGTCGCCATCCCGTCGCCGCGCGGCGTCGCAGTGGCGAAGGATCGCCTGCTCGTGGTCAGCGAAGACCAGGTCGTGACCTGTTCGCTCGACGGCGAGCAGACCGGCGTCCTGGTGCCCAAGGGCCGGCTGAAAGCGCCCAACGCCATCAGCGCGCACGCCGATGGCACGGTGTTCGTCGGGGACTCCGGCCGCATCGCCATCGACATCGAATGGCAGGGCGGCACCAAGCAGATCCATGTCTTCGACGCCGCCGGCAAGGCGCTGCGCACCATCGGCAAGGCCGGCGGCGCGCCGCGCAGCGGCCGTTTCGATTCCGCGGCGCTGGGCGACATCACCGGCATCTGCATAGCGCCAGGCGCCAAGTCCCTGCTGGTGACCGATGTCGCCACCGGCTTCCACCGCACCAGCCGCTGGTCGCTCGACGGCGCGCTCGAGAAGGAATGGTTCTGCCGCAAGCTCGAGACCTCCTCGGACCGCATCAATCCGCACCGCCCGGATGAACTCGTCAAGGTCGGCGGGGTGTTCGACGACATCCTGAACGTGCAGGCCTGGGAGATGGACCTCGCCAAGAAGACCTGGCGACCGGGCTGGCGCTACACCATGTCCTACGCCAACAACTGGCAGGACCACACCGTGGTCGGCTTCGGCCATGGCGGCAATCCGATCAAAGCGGCGTACGGCGAGAGTTGGCCGATGTTCGGCTACGGATCCGAAGGCGGGCTGACCACCCATCAAGGTCGCAACTACATGCTCTCCAGCATAGGCGCGATCTACACCTACGCGCCAGGCGAGCCGCCCAAACTGGTGGCGATGCCTTTCCCGCACCGCTGCGAACGCCAGGGCGACAAGATCCAGACCTTCTATGACCAGGGGCCGAACCACTGGTTCGCGTGGGCCGACGCCGATGGCGATCAGCGCGTCGAGATGGGGGAGATCATCCTGACCTCGGAACCAGCAGCGCTCGCCGAGGTCCGTCGCGTCGGTCTCCAATTCTGCGGCAACGGGCTGGACCTCGCGGTCACGACCATCGACAGCAAGGTCGCGCCGGTCACCGCCCAGGCCGCGCGCCTGGGCGTACTGCCGCTCAAGGAACTGCGCGCCGATGGAACGCCGGTCTACGACTGGTCGCAATTCCGCATCGATGCCGCGAGCCCGGTCTATCCCGACCTCAGCGGCGGGGACGGCGAGAAGAAGGTGGTCTACACCCTGCCAGCGAGCCTGATCCAGACTGCCGACGCCACCTTTGCGCTGCTCGAACCGGCGTGCGATCGCCATCTCAAGCTTCCCGGCATCGACGGCGATGGCTGGTGGGCGGGACGCAACTGGCGCAAGAAGATCGCGCGCTTCGACCCCGCCACCGGACGCTGCCTGTGGGCGGTCGGTCGCCGCGCCCCGGCCGTGGCCGAACCCGGCCAGATGTACTGCCCGATCTCGCTGGCCGGGGTGGCCGGCGACGCGGTCTTCGCAGCCGATGCCATGGGCGTGGTGTGGGCGTGGGACACCCGCGGCCTGTACCTCGGTCGCCTCTACCACGGCCCCGACGACAAGAAGCTCGACAGCGAAGCGCTGAACATCGAACTACAGAGCGCCAACGTCTTCGTCCATCCCAAGGACGGCAAGATCTACGCGGCGGCCAACGACTTTGGCGTCTCGGTGCATGAAGTGGTGCTGCCCAAGCGCGTCGCGCTGACCGCACCGTCGATCACCCTCAACGCCGCGCAGGCGGCCAGGGCCAAGCCGTGGGACCCCGACGGCGTCGCGCCCACCGAGAAGCCGATGGCGCGCTTCCACCGGGTGAAGCGCCAGGTCGATATCGACGGGAACCTCGACGGCCGCGAGGGCTGGTACGGTTCCGAAGACGGCACCATCAAGGCCGAACAGCCGATGCTGGTGCTGCTCGACGGCGAGCGCGTGGCCACGGTGCGCGGCATGTACGACGCCACCAAACTGTACCTGGCGTACGAGGTGCGCTCGCCCAACGGTCCGCTCAACGCGGGCAGCGAACTGCCCTACAGCCCATTCACCAGCGGCGCCTACGTCGACTGCTCGCTCGCACCCGACTGGTCGACGCCGCAGCGCCGCGAGGCGCGCGCCGGCGATGTGCGCGTGCTCGCTGCCCAGGTGCGCGAGGGTGCGGGGACCGCGCCGTTCCACCGCGCCTTCTGGCAGGTCAAGCCGGGCGGGACCAACCCGCAGAAGATCACCTCGCCGGCGGCCTCGCTGACCATGGACGACATCGCCGAGATCCCTGGCCTCAAGCAGGCCTGGCGCGTCGAGGGCAAGGAGCAGGACAGCGAACGCGTGCGCTATGTCGTCGAACTGGCGATTCCCTGGAGCTCCCTGGGGATCGAGGCGAAACCCGGCGCGACCTTCGGCTTCGACTGCTCGATCGCCGTCGCCAACGCCAGCGGCGATCGCCGCGAGCGCGCTGCGCACTGGGGCGGGCTCTCGGAAGCTCAGGTGGTCGATCGTCCGGGCAGCGCGCGCCTGCTGCCCGAGAACTGGGGCACGGTCACGCTCGCGCCCTGATGCCTGGAAGGCGAGGTCCGCCGGATCTCCTGCGACATTCAGACGTTAGGGGACGAGCCGCTCCACCGCCGCCCGCAACGCCGGCAGCAAGGCGACACTGCGACCGAGGGAGATATCGAGGCAGGCGTGCACCTGCAGCACCTCGGCGCAGAGCGTCTCGCCCCCAGGAGCGAGCGTCAGCACCCGGGCCCGGAAGCGGCAGCTGCGCTCGGACACCAGGTCGCAGCTGAGATCGACCGCGACCTCGTCGCCGTAGCGCAGCGGGCGCTTGTAGTCCGCTTCGGCGTGGACCATCGGCAGCGCGTGAGTCCCGGTGCGCAGCAGTTCG
>JACDEC010000487.1 GCA_013816645.1 Planctomycetota bacterium | reverse complement strand
CGCGCTGGCCGGCGCGCGCCGCGAGCACGCACATCTCGGTCTCGAGATCGTAGCGGCAACCGCTGAACGGCAGGCGCAGCAGCAGGCGCGGATCGCAGAGCCGGAATCCGCTCTGGCTGTCGTAGACCCGCTGACCGGCGGCCAGGGTGACGAGCAGGCTGCTCAAGCGGTTGAGCCACTTGCGGTGGGTCGGCTGCTGGCGCGTGCACCGCGTCCGGCTGCCGATGATCAGACCGCCGCTGCCGGCGCGCCACGCCTTGATCAGGCCGAAGCATTCGAGCGGATCGTGCTGACCGTCGCCGTCGAGCAGCAGGACCGCGTGGTAACCGTTGGCCACCGCCCAGCGGCACCCCGCGAGGATGGCCTTGCCCTTGCCGCCGTTGGTCTGGGTGTGGACTGCGGCGCCATTGGCCACGGCCTGGTCGGCGGTGGCATCGCTGCTGCCGTCATTGACGACCAGGACCGGCAGGCCGAGCGCGGTCAGGCCTGCGATCACCGCGCCGATGCGACTGGCTTCATTGAAGGCGGGAATGACCGCGAGCAGTTCGCGACCGCGCGGCCAGGTAGGATCAGCGGGCACCAGCATGGGCGGCAGCCTATGGCCTACGCAGGCAACACCAGGGTCATCGACCGATCCTGCACCCGCGCGCCGGTGGCGCTCGGAATCAGTGGTGATGATGCCCACCCGGTCCGTGCGCATGGCCGTGGGCGAGTTCGTCGCGAGTCGCGGCGCGGACCTCGACCACCTCGACCTTGAACAACAGGGTCTGGCCGGCCAACGGGTGGTTGCCGCTGAGCGCGACCTCCTGGCCGTCGCCGGTGGCCGCGGCGCCGACGCCGTGCACGGTGAAGACCACTTTCTCCTCCTCCTTTGCCGGGTGCTGGGCCTCGAAGCGGAAGCCGGGGGCGATGTGCTGCTGGGCTTCGGGAGGGAAGGCCGACATCGGCACGCGCAGGTCGAGTTCCGGATCGTGCGATCCGTAGGCCTTCTCCGGCGGGATGGTGGCGGTGATGCTCTCGCCCGCGCCGTGCCCGGCGAGTGCTTCCTCGAGCCCGGGAATGATCTGCGACTGGCCATGCAGGTAGGTCATGGGTTGACCCTCCTGGCTGCGGTCGACGAGCTCACCTTCGGCGGTGGCGACGCTGTAGTGGAACGAGACGACGGTGTCCTTGGCGATCTGCATGCGGGCTCCGAGCGCGCCAGCCTGAGCCGCTTGCTCGCAGGGCAAGCGCTGGTCGCGCAGCGCACCGCGGCGGCGTTCAAGCCGGCAAGGTTCCCGACCGAAGCGCACCTGGGCGAGGCATACTAGAAGACCCGATGCCTGCATTCGCAGGCCGTACCGAGCACCGGGTCGGGGATCATCAGCGGGAGAACACCTCATGCGCCTACTCATGCTTGCAGCCCTGGTCACGCCGTTCGCGGCGCTTCCGGCCTTCGAGATCCAGCCACGCGCTGGCGGTCAACTCACAGTCAGTCGCGCCGGCGCGGAACCCGGGGCATTCGCCGAGTTGAGCCTGGGCGAGGACCGCAATTTCCTCATCCGCCCGGAACTGTACTTCAATGAAGACGGTGATCTCGGCTGGGCCGGATCGATCCTCTGGCAGGTGCCGTTGCGCCAATTGCCGCGCCACCACGGGTTGTACATCGGCCCGCGCGTCGCCGATCACCATGCCGACGACTGGGGATTCGGGGTCGACGCCATGGGCATGTACGACTTCGCGCTCGGCGATAGCGGCAAGCACTACCTGCAGGGCATCGTGCTCGCCGGGTTCATCAACGAGGAGAAGGGACGCGAGGAAAGCAACGAACCGAATCTCGGTGCCGGCCTCGCCTACGCCTACCAGTTCGGCGATTAGCCGAGCTGACCGCCGCCAGCGGCACCGGAACCTGCCGCTGGCGGCGTAGTAAGGGTGCCAAGGGTATCGCCATCCGCTGGCTGTTCAGCGCCTGGACACGCAGCCTATTCACCGGTGTCAGACGGCTGGCTCTATCCTTGAGGGCTCCCTCGCCGTACCCTATGCAACAGCATAAAGCATAAGGGGAAATGGCATGTCGGACTCCGGCGGACGCTCGCAGATCCTCAATATCACCAAGCGCTCGCCCCAGGTCTCGCGCTTCGAGAGCATGCTGTCCCAGCGGGTGGTCGGCCAAGGCGCCGCCATCGAATCGATCCTCGACAGCTTCAGCAAGGTGCTCGCCGGCATCCGCAATCCGGAACGCCCGATCCTGACCCTGCTCTTCCTCGGCCCCACCGGGGTCGGCAAGACCGAGACGGTCAAGGCGCTGGCCGAGACCATCTTCGGCAAGCGCAACGCCTTCACCCGGATCAACTGCCAGGAATTCTCGAGCGAGTTCACGGTCTCCAAGCTGTTCGGCTCGCCGCCCGGCTACGTCGGCAACGACGTCGAACCGATGCTCTCGCAGGAGAACCTCGACCGGCATCACAAGGAAGCCCAGGCCGAGGGCCGCGGCGTGTTCGCCGAGGGCGAGGGCAAGATCGCCCGGCTCTTCCCGCAGGTGAAGAACCACTACATGTCGATCGTGCTGTTCGACGAGGTCGAGAAGGCCCACCCCAAGGTGTGGAACGCCCTGCTCGGCCTGATGGAGGACGGCCACCTCACCCTGGGCAACAACAAGACCGTCGATTTCACCCGCTCGGTGATCATCATCACCACCAACGTCGGCGCCGAGGAGATGTCCGAGGCCCTGCGCCACAAGTCGATCGGGTTCACCACCAAGAACGACCACGAGGAGCTCAACAAGGACATCACCTCGAAGGCCATCGACGCGGCCAAGGAGGTCTTCCCCTACGAGTTCCTCAACCGCTTCGACGACATCATCTGCTTCCGCGTGCTCACCCAGCACGACCTCAAGCAGATCCTCGACCTGATGCTCGCCGACGTGTACAGCCGCCTGCTCACCGCCAACGTGCCGATGATCATGCACTACTCGCCGGCCTACCTGAACAAGCTGCTCAAGGAGGGCACCGACCCGCAGTTCGGCGCCCGACCGATGCGTCGCGCGGTCGAGCGCTACCTGGTCGCTCCGCTCTCGCGGCTGATCGCCAGCTCGCAGATCAAGGCCGGTGACATCGTCAACGTGCGCATGCGCGGCGACCAGCCCAACTTCATCCGCGAAGGTTCCGAGCAGCAGAAGAAGAAGGCGGGGGCTGAGAAAATCGTCAGGTGACGGGGGTCGGGGGTCGGGGGTCGGGGGGTGGGGG
>JACDEC010000486.1 GCA_013816645.1 Planctomycetota bacterium | reverse complement strand
GTTGTAGAGCGGCTTGGCCTTGTTCGACAACACCGCGACCGGGGTGTCGTCGCCCATCGAGCCGACCGCCTCCTGGCCGTCGGTCGCCATCGGCGCGAGGATGACCTTGAGGTCCTCGACGGTGTAGCCGAAGGCCTGCTGCTGCTGGCGCAGCTGCTCGTGCTTGGGCTGCGGCGGCTGCGCCGGCGCGGGCAGCTGGTCGAGGGTGATCTTGAAGTCGTCGATCCAGTCGGCGTAGTCGTGGGCGGCGGCGAGGCCGTCCTTGATCTCCTTGTCGTCGAGGAAGACGCCCTTCACCGTGTCGATGACCAGCATCTTGCCCGGCGCCAGGCGGCCCTTGCGGATGATCTTCTCGGGCGGGTAGTCGAGCACGCCCATCTCGGACGAGTACAGGACCTCGCCATCGGCGGTGACCAGGTAGCGCGCCGGGCGCAGGCCGTTGCGGTCGAGCGCCGCGACGACCTGGGTGCCGTCGCAGGCGACCATGTTCGCGGGCCCGTCCCACGGCTCCATCATGGTCGCGTGGTATTCGAAGAAGCCTTTGAGTTTGCGCGGCAGGTTGGCCTTCGACGCCCACGCCTCGGGGATCATCATCGCCAGCGCGTGCGGTAGCGAACGCCCGGTGCGCACCAACATCTCGAGCGCGTTGTCGAAGCAGGCGGTGTCCGAACCGCCCTCGATGATCACCGGCGACAGGTCGCTGACCGCGTCGCCGAGGTCCTTGTGCTTGAACAGCGCCTCGCGCGCCCGCATGCGGTTGATGTTGCCGCGCAGGGTGTTGATCTCGCCGTTGTGGGCGACCAGCCGGAAGGGGTGGGCCAGGTCCCAGGTCGGGAAGGTGTTGGTCGAGTAGCGCGAGTGGACCAGCGCGATCGCCGACACCGCGCGCTCGTCGCCGAGGTCCTTGAAGTAGGCGTGCAGCGTCTCGGGCAGGAACATGCCCTTGTAGACGATGGTGCGGGAGGACAGCGAGCAGACGTAGAAGATGTGCTCGCGCGCGTGGTTCTGGGCGCGCACCAGGTTCTCGGCGCGCTTGCGCGCGAGGTAGAGCATGGCCTCGAACTTCTTGGGCGCGACGGTGCCGCGGCCGACGAAGATCTGCCTCACCACCGGTTCGGTCTGCTTGGCCTGCCCGCCCAGCGTGGTGTTGTCGGTGGGCACGTCGCGCCAGCCGATCAGGTTGAGGTCGTAATCCGCGACCGCCGCGTCGAAGGCCTGGATGCAGGCCTGGCGCAGCTTGGCGTCGGAGGGCAGGAAGACGATGCCGGTGCCGTAATCGCCGGTGATCGGCAGGTCGAAGCCGGCGACCTCGCGATAGAGGTGGTCGGGGATCTGGATGAGGATGCCGGCGCCGTCGCCGTCGAGCGGATCCGCGCCGGTCGCGCCGCGATGGGCGAGATTGCAGAGGATCTTGATGCCGCGGCTGATGATGCCGTGGCTCTTCGCGCCCTTGATGTTGGCGAGGAAGCCGACGCCGCAGGCGTCGTGCTCGTGCTGGCCGTCGTAGAGTCCCTGAGCGGGAGGCATGCCGTAATTGGACATCGTTGATCCGGGGGTCGGGGGTCGGGTTCAGGGGGTCGGAGAGCGCAGTGAATTCATGCGCCGGCGGCGGAGAGTAGGGCGGCGCGGGTGCGCAGCTCGCGGTAGGGGACGAGTTGGGCGTAGTCGGCGGGCCCGACCATCGGCCGGCTGTCGATGCGCCGGTCGTGCTCCCACAGCGAGGCCACCGGATTGAGTCCAGTGGCGAGGATCACGCCGACCCGTCCTTCGTGGACCGGGATGTTGAGCAGTGGCTGGCCGGGCCGGCCGATCAGCATGATGCCGGGGAACCCGGCGTGCTCGCAGTCCTTGGCCAGCTGGCGCAGCGCGGGCAGCGTGGCGAGGGGGACTTCGCGGTACGAGGCGGTGATCGCGCCGCTGCCGGTGCGCGCGGCCTTGCCGACGCTGGTCAGGTTGGCGCGGATGAAGATCTCGTTGGGCGACAACGTGGTCGCGTCGTAGCGGATCATCTCCAGGAAGTGCTGGGGCTGTCCGCCGGCGATGTGCAGCAGCCCGCCGAACACCGGCGAGCTGGGGATGCCGCGCTGCAGCAGCAGGCTGGCGATCGAGATCGAGCAGGGCGTGCCGAAGCCGACGTGGCCGGCCGGCACCGGTCGACCGAGGATGTCGTCGCCTTCGCCGACCAGCAACACGCGCGAGCCGACCGCGAGCCCGGCGTCGAACACCGCGGCGACGTCGTCGATCAGCGGTTCGAGCAGCGCCTTGGGCATCATGTAGGCATTGATCGAGACCAGCCCGCTGAGCGCCTTCAGCTCGAAGGTCAGCTGGCACATCGTCTCTTCCATCTTCGCATGGATCGAGCCCAGCCGCCGCTGTACGGTGAGTTCGCGGGCGATGTCGGCGCCGGCCTCGGTGAGCGTGTATCCCTTGCGGCCGTGGCGTTCGATCAGCCCGTACTGCGCCATCTCGGCGAGATAGAGGCGCAGGGTGCGTTCCGACCAGTCGAAGCCCTCGGCGACCAGGTGGTCCATGAGGTCGCGACTCGAGATCAGGCGCTTCCACGGCTGCTCGCGCAGCGCGGCGAGGATCGGACGGAAATGGTCGCCATGCTGGCTGAGCAGTTCCTGGAGCTCGGCTGGGGCCGGAGTACGGCCTCCGGCCTCGGGAAAGAGGTCGTCCTCGTCCTCGGTGCGCAGCGGCAGGTTTTCCTTAGCGGTGGCCATAGGAGGAGCAGTGGAGATCCAGGTTGCGGCAATGCTTTGCCGTTAGGGGCGGCACAGGGATAGCCCTGCTGCGTGGCAATGCAAAAGGTATTTCGATCGCCCCCTCTAGCGGATATGGAGAACATATCTTAAACACATTACTGAAATGTACTTGCGACTCCAAATCAGCGGATTTTCGATAGCCCGCGCAAAGCCCTGGCCAGGCCTTCATGCAGGCCCTGCATTCAGCACTTCCGACCTGGTGCCTGTGATTTGTCGCTAGAACTTTTGCCGCATCACCCTGCAAAAGATCGGCAATCGCTTGCCGCAAGCAGGGCCACTACCGTTCCAGCGCCACCGCGGCGAGGTGGCCGCCGAAGCCCAAGCTGAGCTTCCACAGGCGCCGTGCCGGTCCGCTCGCAGCCAGGGCAAGCTCCACGGCACCGCTGGCGCCAAGGCAGTGACCGATCAACGGCTTGCAGGCCAGACGTGGACAGCGGGACCACGGTCCACGGTCGAGGCC
>JACDEC010000485.1 GCA_013816645.1 Planctomycetota bacterium | reverse complement strand
AGGATCAGGTGATCGGCGACGTTGCGCCAGAACGCGTCCCAATCGCTGGCCAGGCAGGGCTGGGTCGATTCGGTGCGCTGGCCATCGCGGAACGACACCACGCGCAGGCCGTCATTGGGCTCGGCGGTGCGCTGCTCGATGCCGCCCCGGGTGCCGAGGATGCGGAAGCGCGATTTGGGGATGGCGGCGATCGATGACTGCTGGATCGAAGCGGTACTGCCGCCGACGAAGCGCACGAACGCTTCGATATGGTCCTCGTTCGAAACCTGGTGCCAGACCCGCTTGTGGACGGACCCCGACACCGACTCGATGCGGTGCGGCATCAAGCTGAGTACCCAGTCGGCGAAATGCGCGCCCCAATCGTAGAACGCCCCGCCCGAGTGCTCCTTGTAGCTGCGCCACCAGTCGGGCCGCGGCTCGCCGAATCCGCCGAAGAAGCATTCGATGTGGAAGGGGTCGCCGATCGCCCCGCTCTCGACGATGCGCTTCATGGCGAGGAAATCGCCGTCCCAGCGCCGGTTGTGGAAGACCGTGGCCATGCGCCCGACGCGCTTCGCGGTCTCGATCACCTTGGTGGCCTCGGCGACGGTGATGGTGTAGGGCTTCTCGGTGACGACGTGGCGCCCGGCCTCGAGGCACTGGATCGACAACGGCGCGTGGGTGTTGTGCGGCGTGACGATGACGCACAGCTCGACGTCGGTCTCGGCGAGCATGCGCCCGAGGTCCGAGAAGGTGCGCACGTGATCGCCGAGCTCGCCCTTGGCGATCGCCACGCGCTTGGGATCGAGGTCGCAGACCGCGACCGGCAGCAGCCGCGCGCGGGCGCAGGCTTCCGCGTGCAGCTTGCCCATGTTGAAGGCGCCGCCGTAGCCGACGATGCCGACCTTGACGGTCTTCTTGCTCCAGTCCTCGCCCGCCGACCAACGCGCGGATCGCGAGAGCAGCCGGCGCCAGGTCGGATGCGCCAGGGCCTGCGCGGTGCGACCGTTGGCGAGCACCGCGACCCGCCCCTTACCCTCGCTGCGCACCAGCAGCATCGGCACTCCGCGACCGCCCCACCACGAGGCCAGCACGGCGTGGGCATCGGCGCCCTTCTCGAGCACCGACATCTCGTCGTGGATCAGGAACTCGCCGAGACGGTGGACGATCGGATGGCTGGCGTCGGTGACGCCGACCTTGAAGTCGAAGGGTTGGGAATGCTCGGTGACCCGGCAGCCGAGCAGACCGGCGATCATGTCGCGGCCCTTGACGCTGCCCGGCGCCCCGACCGCGACCAGGCCGCCGCCGCCGCGGACGAAGTCCTCGAGCGAGAGCACGTCGGCCTCGGTGATGTGGCTGTTCGGGGTCAGCACCACGCAGTCGTAGCTGCCGCTATCGAGCCGCTTGATCGCGCTCGACTCCTCGGCCTGCGAGACCTTCATGCCGTCGCCGACCAGCGCCTCGGCGATGGCGCGGGCGCCATCCAGCCCGGGCCCGTGCCCGCCAGTGATGACGAGAACGCGTTCCTTCTTCATGCCCGGCATGACACGGGATGGACGCGCATGCGCAAGAGCGCTACGCCATGCCTCGACGGCGTGCGACGTTCAGACGTAAGGAAGGCCCGCAGCGAGCCAGGAGCGCAGCGACAGCGAGCAAGGGCTGGGGGGCAGCGCCGTAGGCGCGTTCGCGGGGGGAGACCATCCCCCCGCGTCAGCGAGCCAGGAGCGCAGCGACAGCGAGCGTCTGTTAAAGAGTGACGCCCTTTTTGAGGACGATGTTGCCGTACTTGGCGGTTTCGCCGGTCATCAGCACGGCGAAGGCCTTCTTGGCCTGCTCGTAGAATGCGAAGCGCTCGACGCGGGCGATGGCGGGCTTGGGCTTGACGTGCTTGTCGATGGCGACGCGGTAGCTGGTCTCGACCGCGGGGTCGAGCTGGTCGCCGGGGACGGCCTGCATCATGAACAGCGCCTGGGGGGTGTACTGGTCGAGGACGAACAGCGGCAGGATCGCGTTGAGCAGGTCGGGGATGCGCAGGCCGTCGGCGCGCAGCACGCGCGGGTTGAAGGTCTCGCCCGGGAAGTGGGCGTCGGCCAGGACGATCTCGTCGCCGTGGCCCATGCGGCAGAGCACGGCGAGCAGGTCGGGGCTGAGCAGGGGGGAGATGCCTTTGAGCATGAGCGTCCTCGGGGGTGGCCGGAAGATTCGATGCGAGGACCGGCCTGACAAGCACAGGACGGCGATCAGCCGTGAGGTGCGCCGGGTCCGCGGCGGCGATGGCGTCGCGATCGATGGGGCTTAGCGTGCGCCCATGCCGAACACCCGCTGTGCCCTGGTCCTGGCCCTCGCCACCGTCGCGCTCCTGGCTGGCTGTCGCATCGAGCGCAACAAGTGGCAGGAGGAACCCGCGCCGGAGGCTCCTGCGACCGCCAACGGCGAGGCGCCGGTCCCGGCGCCGCGTCCGGCCCCGGTCATCGACCCCGAGACCGGGAACAAGCGCATCGTGCTGTTCGCCCCGACCGACATCGGTCCGCTCGCCGAACTCTATCCCGAGGCCAAGCTCGACTTCCCGCACGAGATGGCCAAGCGCATCGACCTGCTGGTGCGCGACGCCGATGGTCGCGTCGGCGAGCTGCTGCCGTCGTCCGAGGATCCGCGCTGGGACAAGGGCCGGGTCGGCGCGACCTACGGTTCGCATCTCGTGGTGCTGACCCGCGTGCTGTCGCTCAAGAACGTGCACGGCAGCGGCGGCGCGGGCGGCCAGAGCGACCGCGTCGTCGCCTTCGCGGAGATGCGCGCGTTCGATGCCGATGGCAAGCTGGTGTTCACCAAGAAGGCCAGCGGCGAGTCCGCGATCAGCCAATCGCCCAAGACCCTCAGCGCGTCAGCCAAGCCCGAGAGCCGGGCGGCGTGGCAGGCGATCGATCACGCGTTCGGCGTCCTGCGCCGCTTCGTTGCGGAGCGCGAGGACCTCTCGGGCCTGCCCAATCGCGCCTCGCAGGATCCGCTGCCGACGCCGGCGCCCCAGGTCGAAGTGGCGATCGACACCGATCCCGCGCGCGCCGACATCGTGATCGACGGCCAGTATCGCGGCACCACGCCGCAGACCATCCCGTTGCCCACTCGTCCAGTGACCGTGCGTCTCGAGCGCCAGGGGTACCAGGCGTGGGAGCGCCAGATCACGCCCAGCGCTGGCATGCGCATCCAGCCCGCGCTCGAGCCGCTCGCCGGCACGGTCGCGCTCGTACC
>JACDEC010000484.1 GCA_013816645.1 Planctomycetota bacterium | reverse complement strand
TCGCCCGCCTGGCCACCGACTTCGCTGCCGCGCACGCCGATGCGTTGCGCGAACTCGTCGGCGACGATCGGCTCGACCTCGCCGCGATCCACGGCCAGACCGTCTTCCACGCGCCGCCCTTGAGCTGGCAGCTCTTCACGCCGGCGCCGGTCGCCCGCGCCCTGCGCTGCCCGGTGGTCCACGATCTGCGCGCCGCGGATCTCGCCCACGGCGGCCAGGGAGCGCCGATCACCCCACTCGCCGATTGGATCCTCTTCCGCGGCGACGAGACGCGCGCGGTGGTCAATCTCGGCGGCTTCTGCAACATCACCCTGCTGCCGGCCGACAACGCCGATGACGCGGCGATCGAACGCATCGGCGGCGGCGACGTCTGCGCCTGCAATCAGGTGCTCGACGGCATCGCCCGCGCGCGCTTGGGCGCGCCCTACGATGAAAACGGGCGCGCCGCCCTTGCTGCCGCCGCCAATCCGCCGCTGGTGCGCGCATTCGCCGCGATGCTGCGCGCCCAATCCACAGCCCGCCGCTCGCTAGGCACCGGCGATGAACTCATCGCCCCCCTGCTCGCCCAGAGCGCGAGCCATCCTGCCGCAGTGGTCGCGCGCTCGGCCTGCGCCGCCATCGCTGAGACCATCGGCGCGGCCTGCGCGTCGGCCGGCCGGGTTGTGCTGGCCGGCGGCGGGGTGCGCAACCAGGCGCTGGTCGTCGAACTGCGCGCGCGCGTGAGCGGCGCCCTGTGCGCGAGCGATGACCTCGGCATTCCTGCGGGCTTCCGCGAAGCCGCGGAGATGGCGGTGCTCGGCGCGCTCTGCCAGGACGGCGTCCCGATCACGCTGCCGCAGATAACCGGAGTCCCCGCGCCCGCGCCGGTGGCCGGAGTATGGGCTTACGCGTAGTACCAGGGTGCATGCCGCCGACCCCTGACCCCTAACCCCTGACCCCCGTCCCCGTTACTGCTTCCTCCAGAACTTCCCGACGAACCGCGCGTCGTCGCCAGTCAGCCCGGAGCTGCCGTCGGCGTCGTAGCGCCAGATGATGTCGTCGGAATCCGGATAAGGATCCTGCGTGGTCTTGCCGCGGCTGGCGATCTCGATGCGCGCGGGGACCGTGCGGCCGTTGATGGTCGGGCCCTGGGTGATCCGGAAGACCAGCGGTGTACCCCAGCCGTCGAGGATGGTCGCGGCGTCCTGCTGACTGGTGGCGCGCGCGCCGCTCGCCGCGCCGAGCTGCTTCAGCGGAATCTCGAGCAAGCGATCCGATCCCGTTCCAAGGTACTGCCAGGGCTGCGACGGGGAGGCGTTGAAATCGGCGAGCGCGGCCGGCGCGAACACCGGATTGGCGTCGAGGTACTTGGTCATCGCGAAGACCACGTTGGAGAGCAGCCGATCGGTGGTCGTCTGCGCGCGCATGCGGTTGAGGATCGCCACGCTGGACACGGTCAGGGCGATCAGTCCGGCGATGATGCCGACCACGACCAGGATCTCGACGAGCGTGAAGGCAGAACGATGGGGACGTGATCGCGTGAAAGCTGTGCGGCGCACGGCGGCCCCTTATTGCAGTTCGATGGGCGCGAGCAGGAAGCAGCGCTGGCCCTTGCGCGCGCCGATGCCCTTGCCGCGCCGAACCCCGATCCACGGCGGCGTGATCATCGCGTTGAAGGGGTTGGCGGCGGTGAAGGGATCGATGCGCCAGAGTTCGACGCCGGACTGGTCGAGGTTGCAGAGCTCGTTGGCCTGCTTCCAGATCGCGATCGCGTCGTCCTTGGCGATGCCGGTGAGCGGCGCCGCCAGCTTGGGGCCCGCGGCAGCGACGCTCAGGTAGAAGGAACGGGTGTAGCCGTAGGCCTTCTCGGCCTGCTCAAGGTAGGCATTGGCCGGCGTCGCATCGGTGCGCGCCGCCGCCGGCGGCTGCTCCGGATCCTGGGCCGGGCTGTAGGCCGGTGGCTGGAACAACGCGAAGGAAACCACCAACGGGTTGCCCCACGAATCGTTCCACGGCTGCTTCTTGCGCGGCTCGCGGGCGAGCGTGGCCGGGCTGAGGTCGGGCAGCACGCCGGCGGCGTAGAGCAGTTCGGCCGAACGGAACGGACGCAGGTGGCTCAGGCAATGCGCTTCGGGCTGCTCGTACCTCGGTCGATTGGTTCCGCCCATCAGGAAGGCCTGGTAGGCTCCGGACGACGTGGTGATGGTCTGGTTGTAGTAGAGGCCGCGCAGGTCCGGCCAGGCGATGGTCGGCGGCGTCCAACCGGGGATCGGATGGCCAGCCGAGCCGGCGATCTCGTACCAGTCCTGGCGGACGACATAGGCGCGCTGTCGTCCCCAAGGGTAGGCCATGACCAGCGGCAGGTCGGCGGCGGCGTAGGCGGCAGCCGAAGCCGCGATCGTGGCCGGGCGGCCTGCCGAGCTGCGGGTGTCGGGCCAGCAGCGGTGATAGGTCGCGGCGTTGCCGGGATCCTGGAACAGGTAGTCGGTGCCGGACGAGGCCGCGCCGAACCGGATCGTGCCGCCGAGCAGCGACTGCGAATTCGTCGAGCCGACGGGGAAACGAGCCTGGAGGGTCTGGGTGATCTTGCCGCCGTTGGCGAGCGCGGAGAGCCCGTGGGTGACCGCGTTCATGCGGTTCTCGGTCTCGAGCGCGCGGGCGCTGAAGGTCAGCAACGGCAGCGCCGTGAACAGCAGGCCGGCGAGGATGCCGATGACCGTCATCACCACCAACAGCTCGATCAGGGTGAAGGCTCGGGAGCGAAGTCCGGAAGTCCGGAAGTCCGGAAGTCCGGAACTCGACCCGAGGCGCCGATTGCGGTCGGCTCTCTTTCCAAGCGAGGGTGCAATCGACGTCCGGACTTCCGGACTTCCGGACTTCCGGACTGCTCTGATACCCATCACTGCTCTCCGACCACGACGTTGTCGTGACCGCCCCACTCGTCGTCGCCCTGGGGCCCGACGATCGGCGATGGCTGGTCGGGAGTCTCGTCCGGTCCGAAGGCGTTGGGGTCGGTCTCAATGGTGCCGTTGGCGCCGATATCCCAACGGAACACCTGATCGCGCCCAGCGCTCAGCGCGGCGTAGCCCTTGCCGGTGTCGTAGACCAGGACCTCGGTCCCCCACGCGTCGTACAGCGCGGCGCCGCGCAGGCGGAACGATCGCCACGTCGCCGGCGCCGGGGCCGCGGCGTAGACGAACCCGGGTTCCCAGCGCGCGGAGGTCTGGTTGTCGGACCACAGGCGATC
>JACDEC010000068.1 GCA_013816645.1 Planctomycetota bacterium | reverse complement strand
AACGCCGCAGACGGCCGCCGCGGCCAAGACAAATGGAAGACATTTCTGATACAGGACACTAGGGTGCGCGCATGCACCCGTCCGCCAGATCCGCGCTCGACGCCCTGAGCGACGCCGCCGTCACGTTCTCATCGGACGGCGCACCTTCCGGCATCAACCGTGCCGCTGGCGCCATCGCCAGCGATGCCGCCACCCTGATGTCTCGACTGCCGATCGATCGCGCTGCGTTGATCCTGTCCGCTGTGCACGGTGCGCTCAGCGCCGCCACGGTCTGGGACGACGGCGCGGCGAGCGAGTTCCTCTTGCAGGGCAGCCCACCGTTGGCGGTGCGTCCGCGCGTCGCGCCGATCGATGGCGGCGCGGTGCTCCTGTTGCGCGATGCGACCGCTTCCCGCTGGCAGACCTGGACCGCCGGCCAGGTGCTGGCCACCGCCGCCCACGAACTGCGATCGCCTTTGACTTCGCTGCGCCTCGCAGTGCAGATGTGCGCCGATGGCTCGTTCGGAGCCCTGAACGACCAGCAACGCGATCTGCTCCAGGGCGCGGTCGACGACTGTTCACGTCTCCAGCGCAGCATCGAGGATCTGCTCGACCCCGCGCTGCTCGGTGGTCCGCTCGCCCTACAGCGCACCCGCGTCGACGTGCGCGACGCTCTGGCGGTCGCTGCGCTGGTCGGTTCCCCGGGTGCCCAGGACCGCGGCATCACCGTGACCATCAAGGCTGCCGCAGATCTGATCGTCGACGCGGATGCGCGGCGTCTCCAGACGGTGATGGCGTGCATGCTGGTCGTCGCGGTGAGCCAGGCGGCATCCGGTTCGACGGTCGGCGCGCGCGCCGAAGCCACGCCGGCGGGCCTCGCGATCACCATCGACGCTCCGGGAGCGACCATCCCCGCGTCGATCAGCGAACTGTTCGTCGGGTCGCTTCCGCTCGACGAACAGGGCGATCCCTGGAGCGCGGCCGCTTTCCGCTGCTGGCTGGCGCGCCGCCTGGTCGCAGCGCACGGCGGATCGCTGACCCTCGCCCAGGACGCTGCCGGGGCCAGGTTCCTGGTCCTCCTACCGCGGGCCTGACGAGCCGATCGTCTCAGGGATACGGGGCCAACGCCGAACCCGGCACGACGCCGCTGGGCTGGGCGCCGATCTCACCGGGCTTGAGCCAACCGACCGCGACGTGGCCGCCGCCACTGCCCTGCTTGTGCAGGACCTCGAGGTAGTAGCGCTGGCCGGCGATCAGGCCGAGCGGAGCACTGCGTTGCGTCGCTATGCGGTCCCACTGCAGGGGTAGCGAATAGGTGGTTCCGCCGACGATCCAGGCGATGCGCGACTTGGCCTTGGGGTCGTCGTTCGACGACATCCAGATCTCCACGTTGTCGTCGCCGGCGATCCAGAAGGTGTAGGTGCCGGTCGTCGGCGGCACCAGGTAGCCACGGATGCGCGCGCCGTAATCCACGGCGTTGTCCACCGGGGTCTCCAGGCGATCGAGCGTGATGGTGACGTCAGGCGGCTTGGTCAGCGGGATCTCGCGGATCGACCAGCCCGGGGTGTTCGTCCAGCACTCGCGCTCGATCGATCCCGGAGGGCGCTGGCGCGGCACGCGACCACCAGCGATCAGCGCAGGGCCGCCTCCGGAGACGATCGATTCGGCACCGGTCGCGAGGTCGCGGAAGGCGACGCGACCCTCCTCGACCTCGAGCCGGGTGGCGCCATCGGCGACAGCGAGGGTGAAGCGGGTGCCGACGATGCGCACCCGGGCGTGCGCGGTGGCGAATTCCACGGCGCTTCCCGCTTCTCGATGGGCGATCGCTGCGCGCAACCTGCCGCGCTCGAGCCACCACGACTGCTCCGCCGCCGTTGCATGGGGGACGAGCATCTCTCCCCCGGCTTCCAAGGTCAGGCGCGAGCCGTCCGCGAAGCCGATCACCACGGCGCGTTCGGCCCTGATGATGTCCCCGCGCAGCACGGCGTCACCAGCCGCGGCTGCCGAGGAGTTGCCGGCGCGCAACAATCGAGCCGGAGTCTCTAGGCGAGCGAGGTCGTCGGCCGCCTGTTGCTGGGACATCGCCCGCGGCCAGGTCAAAACGCCGATCAGCACGAGCGCCGCCAGCGCCCCGATCGCTATCCCGCTGACCAGGGTTCCCTTTGGAACCGTCCTCCGGGCGGACGGGCGCTGCGCTCCGGAACCCGGGCCGTGGTGATTCGATCCGCCGGACCGCTCGTCCGATCGCTTGCCAACTGCCGCTTGGCCAGCGGCGGCGTCCTGGACGCGCTGGACGAAGTGCCGCTGGCTGTACAGCATCTTGATGGCGGCGAGCACCCGGTTGTCGAAGTCGGAGCGATCCGGTGCCATCGCCCGCGAGAGCAGATCGTCGATGACCAGCAGCTCCTTGGCCCGGCGCGCCTGTTCCGGATCAGCCACCAGGGCGAGCAGGCGGCGCTGCCCGGCAGCATCGATCGTCGAGCGTTCGTCGAGGAGCAGGGCGAGTTCGTCGCTCATGGGCCGCCCCGTTGGACCCGCGAGAGCACGCATTGGCGCAACGCCTCGCGCAGGCGCAGCACCGCCATGCGCACACCCGAGGAGGCGCGATCGCAGGATCCCTCGCCGTAGTACTGCTCGAGCAGGGCACGGGTTCGGCTGGGCAATTCGGCCATGCACGAACGCAAGGCGAGCAGCAGATCCTCGCTGGTGCCATCGTCCTCCAACCGGGTCGAAGCCGGATCGATGGCCTCGTCGAGCTGGGCGAGGAAAGTGCCGGGACGCGATCGTTTATGGAACCAGCGCAGGCAGTGGTTGCGGGCGATGCCTTTCAGCCAGCGGATGGGCTCGACGTCCGCTGGCCGCTGGTCCTGGGCCTTGAAAAAATCGAGGTAGACCTCCTGGGCGATGTCGTCGACCTCTGACAAGGGGATGCCCCGCGCCGCGATCGCGAGGCGGATCGCCGCCTGGGTCTCATTGAGGATGGTGGTGAAGTCGGGCACAGGGCGATGTCGTGGTTTCCGTGGGGGACTCGCTGGACCCCGGTGCGCTCGAGCGCATCGGAGCCTCCATGCTCAGATCATCGACCTGGAGCTTCCGTCACGCGAATTCCCTCGATCTGGCCCATCCGGTCATTGGATGCCCAAGTCTTACAGTCCCAGGCGCTTACGCTTGCGCCACAAGGTCGAGGGCTCGATGCCGAGAATCTGCGCCGCCTCTTCGAAGGTGTCGGCGCGCATCAGTACCTTGCGGATGTGCTCGGCCTCGATCGCGTCGAGCGAGACCAGCGCACCGACCTCGGGGGCGTGACGCCCGGCGCCCGAGATGCGGTTCGAGAACGCATCCGGCTCGACCACTTGCGACGGCCACAGCACGGTCACCCGCTGCATCTCATTGCGCAACTCGCGGATGTTGCCCGGCCAATCGTAGTTCTCGATCGCCTCGCGGGCCGCCGCCGACAGTTCCATCGCCTGGCGGCCGGCACCACGCGTGAATACCGCGAGGAAATGCGCAGCCAGGTCGAGGATGTCCTCGCGGCGTTCGCGCAGCGGCGGCAGGGCGATCTCGATGACGTTGAGCCGGTAGAGCAGGTCCTCGCGGAAGCCGCCATCGCGGACCTGGACCTCGAGATCGCGATTGGTCGCGGCGATCACCCGCACATCCGCCTGGCGGGTGACGGTGTCGCCGACGCGCTCGTAGCGGTGCTCCTGGAGGAAGCGCAGCAGCTTGGCCTGGACGGTACGCGACATCTCGCCGAGCTCGTCGAGGAAGAGCGTCCCCTTGTTGGCGGCCTCGACCTTGCCCTCCTGATCGCGAACCGCGCCGGTGAAGGCGCCTTTCACGTGACCGAAGAGCTCGCTGGCGAGCAGCTCGTCGGACAGCGTCGGACAATTGACGGTGACGAATGGCGCGGAAACGCGCCGGCTCTGCATGTGCAGCGCCTGGGCCAGCACCCCTTTGCCGGTGCCGCTCTCGCCGCGCAGCAGCACCGGCACATCGGCGGCCGCGGCCCGGGCGACGGTGCGATAGGCGTTCTGCATCGCCGGCGCCTTGCTGTCGAGCAGCGCTTCCGGCACTGCGTCGCGCAAGGCCCGCTCGAAATCGCGCATGGTGTGGGCGCGCTCGCGTTCGGCCTGGACCTGGGCGACGACCTCGCGCACCTGCGCCGGCGTGAACGGCTTGGGCAGGTAGTTCACCGCGCCCGCGCGCATCGCCTTGACCGCGGTCTCGAAGGTGGCGAACGCGGTGATCACGACGACCTGCAGATCGGGATTCGCGGCCAGCAGCTTGGGCAGCAGATCCATGCCCGAACGGTCACCGATGCGCAGATCGCAGAAGGCGAGATCGTAGCGGCCCAGCCGTACCTGGGCGAGGGCGGCCTCGACGTCGGCGGCGCCATCGGAGTCGACGCCGAACGACCCCAGCGCCAAGCCGAGCGTCTTGCGGATCGCCGGCTCGTCGTCGATCACCAGGGCGCGCAACCGAGCCCGCGACTCGGCACTGGGAGCGGCTCCGGTCTGCGGGTCAGCCATGGGGCTGTGACCCTAGTGGGCCCTGCGCGGCTTTCCACCGCGCCGACCTCGGGGTGGCCGGCCTGACCGTCGACATGGTGAGGCTGCGGACGGTCCGCATGGCCAGGGGGCGGGTCGAGCGTACAACCACCCGCCCTGCGATGGCCGGCTCGACTACACCTCCCCCAGCGCCCCCCAGGGAGCGCCGACGCCGCCGGTGGCGCATGCCGCTCCGGGTGCTCGGCGCCTTGGTCGCGCTGCTGCTCTTGGCCTACCTGCTACGCGGTCCGCTGCTGGCCGGGCCGCTTGGCGGGGTAGTCGGACGCCGGCTCACCACGCTCTTCGCCGGCCCAGTGAGCGTGGCACGGCTCGAGGGGGGATGGATCGCCGACGCCGCGATCGTCGACATCGCCAGCGGAGAACTCACCGGCCCGGTGGTCGCGGTTTCCTGCCGTCGCTTGGCTGCGACGTATTGGCTGCCGACCCTGCTCGCTGGTGATCGCGCTGGAGCCCTGACCAGCCTGACCGCCCACGGCCTGCATCTCACCGTGGACCCCTGGCGCACCGACCCGGCGGAGGCGGCCTCATCGGTTTGGCCAGCGGTGATCGCCCAACTGCCCGATCCGCTGCCAGCGCTCCATGTCGACGGCAGCTTCGTCCTGCTCACTCCCCTCGGACCGATCGAGGTGCGTGGCTTCCAACTCGACGCGCTGGGCACCGACGCCCGCCTGGTCCTCGAGGATGTTTCGGTGCCGGGATGCCCAGAGCGCATGTCGGCTGCGTTCCGCGTGCGACGCACCGCGCACGACACCCTGAGCATCGTCGGTGAATCCCCCCTCGCTGGCGTGCTCGCGAACCTCGTCGAATTGCGGTTCGGCGATGACCAGCAACACGTCCGGGTGCGCCTCGCAACCTCGGGCGGAACGGTATCGGCCGATCTCACTCCCAAGGATCGCCGGGTGCACGCCGATGGGGTGCATCTCGCTCGCGTCCCGTCGTGGGCGACCCGCGCCGTGCCGACCCGCTGGCTGCCATCGGCGGGCACCGTATCCGGCCATGCCCGCATCGCCGAAGGCGGCTGGAGCGCCGAATTGATCGGCGACGAGGTGACCCTGCCCGGACTGCCAGCGTGCGACGTCACCGGCATGGTGACCGCCGATGCGCAGGGTTACCACGTCGGCCAGGTCGACGTCTCGTCGTCCGGCCTGCGGGTCGTCGCCAGCGGGGTCGAGTTCGACCGCCACGGCATTCCCAGCGCCGGCCGCGTGCTTGCCGCCGGTGCCGATGCCGGGACGTGGCTCGCTGCGATCGCAGGCATCGAACCGCCGAACGCCCCATTGGCGGTGGCGCTGGAAGCCGATCTCGACGGGCGACGCTGCACGGCCACCCGCCTGCATCTCGCTCTCGCCGGGGCCACCGTCGACCTGGTCGGCGACGCATCGTGGAATGATCGTCCGCGCATGCACCTCGCCGGGAGCATCGCCAGCCCGGATCTCGCCGCTCTGGCCAGCGCCCTGCCTGGGCTGCCGGCACTTGCCGGTGCCAGCGGAGCGTGCCGGCTGGGTCTCGACGGAGAACTGCCGCTCGTTGCCGCCGAACTCGCCCGGCTCGACGGCACCGGCCACCTCGACGTGACCACGTCCCGCTTGCACATCGGATCGCTGCCCTTCGGCGACATCGCCCTGATCGGCGACTGGCGCGACGGCGCATGCACCGTGAACGGCGACGGCTCGGGCGTGGCCAACTGGTCCGTGGCCCTGAGCGGGCAGCGCGCCGGCCAGGGCTGGAACGGCCGCATCGATCGCCTCGACGCGGAGACGCACGGCTGCGCGCTGCACCTGCGCGCTCCGGCGACGCTCGCCTGGTCGCGCGATGGGGCGCAGATCGATGCCTGCAGCGCCGATGTCGCCGGCGGGACCATCGCGTTCGCTGGACGCATCGGCCAGACCATCGCCCTGTCCGCGAACCTGCAGAACATCGACCTCGGGGTCCTCGCCGCCGCGACCGGAGTCGAGGCCGAGGGACGCCTGGATGCGCGGCTGCGGATGTCGGGAGCCGCCGAGGCCCCGGATGGCGTCCTGACCCTGACTGCGAGCGGCTTTTCGATCGCCGATCAGCGCGCGCACCTCGACATCGACCTCACCCAGGGCGCGCAGGGCATGCGGCTGCGCCGCCTGGTGGCGACCGGATCGGGCATCTCGCTGCGCGGCAGCGGGGCCTGGCCGGTCCGCATCGGTCGCGATGGCGCGCAACGCGTGCCGAACGCCAGCGGCGCGATCACCCTGTCGGCGACCATGCCGGACATTACGCGACTGCTCCCAACGAGGGGAGGTCTCACGGGCGGGAGCGCGCGCGTCGCGGTGATCGCGCGCGCGAGCCCCGACGGAGCCACCTCGGTGCAGGCGAGCAGCGCATTGCGCGGACTGCGCTTGCCATTCTCCGACGACGATGCCGTCCAGCGAACCGTGGATGGCGATATGCGCGTCGACGCCGATGCGCAGGGCCTGGCGATCACCGGCGACCTGCGCGGACGACGCCCGCTCATGGCGGTGTCTGCGCGCAGCGGTCCGCTCACCGTCGAAGACGTGGCCGACCCGCGTCGGCTGCTGCTGCGCCCAGTCTCCGGAACGCTGTCGATCCCGGGCTTGGACCTCGGGCTGCTCAAGCCGTGGATACCGGCGCTGGTCCGATTGTCCGGAGCGGCGGCGGGCGAACTGTCTCTCGATGGGACGCTGGCCGACCCGCACCTGCACGGCGTGCTCGCGCTCGCCGATCTCGACGCCAAACCGGAAGGCGATGTGCCGGGCATCGCTGACGGCACCGGCGTGCTCGCCATCCACGGTCGCTGCATCACCATCGAGCGCTTCGCCGCCAGCATGGGATTCGCTCCGATCGCCATTTCGGGTCGCGTCTGGCAGGAAGGCATCCAGCCCTTGCGCCTGGATGTCCGCCTGCACGGCGACAACGCGCTGCTGGTTCAGAGCCAGGATCTCCTGCTGCGCGCTGACATCCAGGTCGCCGCCGCGGGACCGATCGACGCGCTGAAGCTCTCGGGACGACTGGCCGTGACCAAGGCGATCTGGTCGCGCCGCATCGACCTGTTCACCCGCGAAGGCCCTGGCATCGGTGACGATCGCTTTCAATTGTTCTCGATGCGCAGCGGTCCGCTGTCGACCGCGAGCTTCGACCTGCGCGTCGTCGCCGACCGTTCGATCCTGCTCGCCAACAATCTGGTCGAGGCGACCTGCTCCGCCGACCTGGTCCTCGGTGGCACCGGCTTGGTGCCCAGACCGACCGGCGACATCTCGACGGTCGACGCGCGGGTCAAGCTCCCCTTCACCAGCATGCGCGTCGCCCGCGCCGAGCTGCGCTTTCCCGAGCAGGACCCGTTCGACCCGACCATCTCGGCCTCGGGCACCGCGCGCGTCAACCAATACCGGCTCTCGATCGACGTCAGCGGTCCGCTGCGCGCCGCGCGCATCGAGGTCACGTCGACGCCGCCATTGCCCCCCGAAGAGGCGCGCCTGGTCCTGGCCACCGGTTCGACCTCGGCAGAATTCGCCAGCGAGGGAAGCGAACGCAACGCACTCGCCAAGGTCGGGACCTATCTCGGGCTCGAACTGCTGCGCCGCTCGCGCGGCCCGGGCGATCCCGAGGATGACGGCGTGCTCGACCGCTTCTCGCTGTCGGTCGGCGAACAGAGCCGCAGCGGCCAGGACACCTTCGAGAGTGAGTTCCGCCTCGACGAAGATGGTCGCCTGGGCTGGTTCCTGCGCGGCGAACGCGACCGCTACGACGCCTACAACCTCGGCGTCTTGTTCCGCATCGCTTTCCGATGACCGGTTTCCCTCGGGCACCAGTGGTCGTGGCACTGACGATGATCGCGCTGATCGTCGCCGGATGCGGGCGTGACACCGGCGTCGACCGCATCGAGATCCTTGGAAACGACCGGGTATCCGACTCCCACCTGCTGGCCGTGGCCCGCCGCGAATTGGAGAACTGGCGCAAGCACCGTCGTCGCGCCGATCTGGCCGACGCCGCCTACGCCATGCAGTCGCTGCTGCTCGAACGCGGCCACCCCAAAGCCGAGGTCGAGGCCAGCGATATCGCCACCGGCGCGCGCTTCATGGTCATCGAAGGTCCACGCGTGCACATCGACGACGTGCGCTTCCCCGGTGCCTGCCGCGACCGCGTGGACCACCTCGAGGAGTTCGTCGTCGCTGGTTCGGGGTTGTTCGGCCTGGGCCGTCAGGTCTTTAGCACCAAAGGAGTCGAAGAATCCATCCGCAAGATCGAGAAGTGGTACCTGCTCGACGGTCATCTGCGGGTGCGCGTCGGACCTGCCCAGGAACGACCGAACCGCTCGGGCGACGAGGTCGACCTGGTCATCCCGGTGGTCGAAGGACCGCGCTACACCGTCGCCAGCGTCGACGTGCGCCTGCCCGCGGACACCGGAATCGACGCGACCGCTGCCGCGCGCGAAGCGAGGCTCGTCGGCAAGGCTTTCCATCCGCGGATGCCCGAACAAGTCGCGGCGCGCCTGCGCGGCTGGCTCCGCGATCTCGGCCGGATCGAAGCCGACGTCCATGCCGAGGCGACCATCGACGAGGATGCGCACGCCGTGCACCTGGTCTTCGTCCTGGCGCCGGGACCGCTCACCCGGCTGCGCAGCATATCCGTGTCCGGCCAGCAACGGACGCGCGAGCGATTCATCGCCGGTCGCTTCCAACTGCGTCCTGGCGACCCCCTCGCCCAAAGGCGCGTCGACGAGGGTCTTCGCGCCCTCTATGGCAGCGGCTTGTTCAACGACGCCGATGCCGAGCCGGTGCCGGCGGCCGACGCCCCGGGTCTCGCCGACCTGGTCGTCCACGTCGACGAGAAGCGCAACCGTCGCCTCGACGCCGAAGTCGGATGGGGCAGCTATGAGCAGTTGCGCGGCCGCTTGGGCTGGGCGGATGACAACCTCTTCGGCACCGGCCGACACTACGACCTCGGCGCGCGCGCCAGCCTGCGCGGCTGGGGCGCGGGAGGCAGCATCGCCGACGCCTACAGCTTCGGGCGCGGCAATATCGTGTCCCTGGCGCTCGACCATGAGGTACGTGAGGAGCCCGCGTTCGATCTGCGCAGCAGTTCGGCGATCCTGGCGCTCGACCGGCGGATCTTCAGTGGCAGCGACGTACGCTGGTACATGCGGGTGGGCGAGAAGTTCCGGATCAGCGAAGCCACCAATATCCGCGGCGCCATTCCCGATGCCGAGGAAACCGGCCTGCTGACCACCAGCAGCCTGTTCGCCTCCTTGGTGCGCGATGCGCGCGACGACATCATCGATCCGTCCGCTGGATCGCGCAGCGAAGTATCGTCGGCGTACAGCGTGCCCTGGCTCGGTGCCGAGCGGGAGTTCATCGAGTACGCCGCCCGCTGGGCGCGCTATCGGAGCCTGGGCGAGCGTTGGGTCCTCGCCGTCGGCGCCCGCTACACCACCCGGCAGGTGCTCGACGGCGTCGCCACCCTGCCGATCCAAGAGCGCCTGTTCCTCGGCGGCGCCGACAGCGTGCGCTCTTTCGGCCAGGACGAACTCGGGCCGTCCGCCGGCAGCGACCCGCTCGGCGGCCTGACCGCGGCGATGGCGAGCATCGAGTTACGCTTCCGCCTGATCGCCGCGCTCGAAGCCGCGTCCTTCGTCGACGCCGGTTCGGTCAGCGAGCATACCTGGAAGATCGCCAGGCCGATCGGCAGCGGGATCGGCGGAGGTCTGCGCTACGTGCTTCCCGTCGGTCCGATCCGGGTCGATGCGGCGTGGAATCCCGGCGAGCGATTCGCCGCCGATGCCGGCTGGGCGATCCATGCCGCCGTAGGGTTCTCCTTCTAGGCGACGGCTCCCAGCCTGGCCAGGCTCCTTGTACTACTGTGTTATAAAAGCAAATGAAAGCCGAATCGTCTTGCCATTGCTGCCAGAATGGCGGCGCGGGTGGAGGCGAAGGAATGCGGGCAAACGCGGCGTCCGTCAGGTCCGCGAACGATGCG
>JACDEC010000067.1 GCA_013816645.1 Planctomycetota bacterium | reverse complement strand
CGGCCCCAAGCGCGACAACAAGGACCATCGCACCGAGAAGGACGAGGTCGACGAGTTCGGCAACAAGATCACCAACCGCCGGCGTCCGCTGTCCACCGAGGACATGGATCTGTCGGGCAAGACCGAGTTCGACATCGCCGTGCCCTGCACGGTGCGCGAATTCTCCGAAGCCTCGGGCATCAAGGGCGCGACGGTCATCGCCAAGCTCTTCATGGCCGGCGTGATGGCGAGCATCAACTCGGTGCTCGACAAGGACACGGTCGAACTGCTGTCCCAGGAATTCAAGAAGACGGTGCACATCGTCGAGGCCATGGACGTCGAGGAGGAGGTCGAGGAGGCCGCCGACGTCGTCGACAAGGACGAGGATCTCGCCCCGCGCCCGCCGGTGGTCACCATCATGGGCCACGTCGACCACGGCAAGACCAGCCTGCTCGATGCGATCAAGAAGACCCAGGTCGCTGCCGGCGAGGCCGGCGGCATCACCCAGCACATCGGCGCCTACACCATCACCACCGCCAGCGGCATGGACGTGACGTTCATCGACACGCCCGGCCACCAGGCCTTCACCGAGATGCGCGCGCGCGGCGCCCAGGCCACCGACGTGGCGGTGATCGTGGTCGCGGCCGACGACGGCGTCATGCCGCAGACCATCGAGGCGATCAACCACGCCAAGGCGGCCGGCGTCGCCATCGTCGTGGCGATGAACAAGATCGACAAGGAGACCGCCCAGCCCGACAAGGTGCTGCGCGAACTCGCCGAACAGGGCCTGCAGGCCGAGGAATGGGGCGGCGAGACCGCGGTCATCAAGTGCTCGGCGCTCAGCGGCGTCGGCCTCGATGAGCTGCTCGAGCGCCTGGCGCTCGAGACCGAGCTGCTCGACCTCAAGGCCAACCACTTCGCCAACGCCTCGGGCGTGGTGCTCGAAGCCCACCGCCACGAGGGCTCGGGCGTCACCGCCACCCTGCTGGTCAAGCGCGGCAGCCTCGCCGTCGGCGACATCGTGCTCGCCGGCGTCGGCTACGGCCGCGCCCGCGCCCTGACCAACTGGAAGGGCGACAAGATCGAACTCGCCGGACCGAGCCACGCCGTCGAGGTGCTCGGCCTGTCCGAAATGCCGCGCGCCGGCGACCGCTTCCAGGTCGTCGACGGCCTCAAGCAGGCGGCCGAGTTCGCCCAGCAGCGCCAGCAGCTCCAGCGCGAGCGCGAGCTGACCGCCAAGTCGAAGGTCACCACCGCGGCGACCATCTTCGGCGACCTCGCCCTCCAGAAGAAGAAGGAGGTCAAGGTCATCGTGAAGTGCGACGCTTCGGGCTCGCTCGAGGTGCTCAACAAGGCAATCGCCGACCTGTCCACTGACGAGGTCCGCTGCACGGTCATCCACAGCGCGGTCGGCGCGGTGACCTCGGGCGACATCACCCTCGCCGAGGCCTCCAAGGCGCTGATGCTCGGCTTCCACGTCATCGCCGACGCCAAGGCGCGCGCGCTCGCCGACCAGACCGGCGTCGAGATCCGCACCTACACCATCATCTACGAGCTGCTCGACGACCTGAAGAAGGCGATGTCGGGCCTGCTCGATCCCGAGGTCATCGAGAAGGTCATCGGCCACGCCGAGATCCGCGCGACCTTCAGCACGTCGAAGGTCGGCATGGTCGCCGGCCTGTACGTCACCGACGGCCGCATCACCCGCGACGCGGGCATGCGCATCACCCGCGACCATGTCATCATCCACACCGGCAAGGTGAACAGCCTGCGCCGCTTCAAGGAGGATGTGCGCGAGGTCAAGGAAGCCTACGAGTGCGGCATGACCATCGAAGGCTTCCAGGACATCAAGGTCGGCGACGTGCTCGAGCTGTTCGTCTCCGAGAAGAAGGCGAGGACGCTGTAGCAGCTTCGAACGGCGAGTTTCGCGCTGCGCGTCAGCAGCCCGTACACTCGCCGTCCGCAGCCCGCAGCGCGCAGCCCCTATGCCAGGTCCCACTCGTCAGCAACGCCTCGAATCCCTCCTGCACCGCGAGATCGCCACGGTCATCCAGCGCGACCTGCGCGACCCGCGGCTCGGATTCCTGACCATCACCCGCGCGGTGATGACCGCTGACCTCCACGAAGTCACCGCCTACTACACCGTGCTCGGCGACGCCACGCAGCGGCGCACCGCCGCGCGCGCGCTGGCCGACGCCGTCGGCTACGTCCAGCGCGCCTACGCACCGGTGGTGCGCACCCGCCTGCTGCCCAGGCTGAAATTCGCGTACGACGACAACGAAGGCAAACGCTTCGAGATGGAAGACCTCATCCGTCGCGCGCGCGCCAGCGATCCGGACGAAGGCGCCAGCACCAGTACGCCCGAACCAGGCACCGGCGTCCCTCCCGCGGATCCGGGCGCTGCTCCGTCCCGCTAAGTCCCGCTAAGTCCCGCTCAGGCGCGCGCTGGCACCGCCCGCGCCCTGCGCTGCCGCCGACCAGCCCAGCGTTGTAATTGAGCACTGCGTCCTGAAGCTTCGCGCCATGTCGCTGACCGCAGTCGTGGGTACGGGCAGCTGGGGAACCGCCGTTGCCGCCGCGCTGGCGCGCGATGGCAGACCCATGCTGCTGTGGGGCCGCGATGCCGCGAAGGTCGCCGAACTGGCGACGACCCGGCGCCATCCCCAGCTCGCCGAACACCAGCTGCCCACCGAACTCGCCGTCACCGCGGATCCGACCGCCCTGAGCGCCGCCGACCTGGTGCTCTGGGCGGTGCCCACCCAGCACACCGCGGCGATGGCTGTCCGACTGGCGGGTGCGCTGCGGCCGGGAACGCCGGTGGTGTCCCTCGCCAAGGGGCTCGAGCAGGGATCCCTGCGCCGGGTCAGCGAAGTCCTCGGCTCCGCGCTGGGGAGTCGTCCCTACGGTGCGCTGTCCGGCCCCAGCCACGCCTCCGAGGTGCTCAACGGTCGCCCCGCCTGTCTGGTCGTCGCCGGGCCCGACCAGCTCGTGGCCCTGAGCGTCACGCGGGTGCACGGTCGCAGCTTCCGCTGCTACACCACCACCGACCTGCTCGGGGTCGAGATCGCCGGGGCGCTGAAGAACGTCATCGCCATCGCGGCAGGCATCTGCGACGGGCTGCGCCTGGGCGACAACGTCAAGGCTGCGGTGATCACCCGGGGAGTCGCTGAAATGCGGCGTTTGGGCCGCGCCATGGGGGCGCAGGATGCGACCTTCGCCGGCATGGCCGGGGTGGGCGACCTGCTCACCACCTGCTACAGTCCCCTGGGCCGCAACCGGGCCCTGGGCCTGGCGATCGGGGGTGGAGCGGATCCGCAGCAGCACCTGGCCGGACGCGCGACAGTGGCGGAAGGCGCCTGGACCGCGCGCGCGGCGACCGAGCTGGGACGCCGTCATGGGGTCGAACTCCCCATCACCTCCCAGGTAGCATCTGTGATTTGGGCTGCTAAACCGGTAGCCCAAGCGATGGACGAACTCCTCTCCCGCGCACCCAAGGAAGAAGACGCATGAAGTATCCGGTCCTGGGCCTGGCAGCCTGTCTGGCCTCGCTCACCGCACCCACCCTCGCCGCCATGGAGATGGACCTGGCCACCGGGCCGCAGGACCTGCGTGCGAGCTTCGAGCTGCTCAACAAGCTCTACGACGAGCACCGGGTCGTGCACCCGGACGCGACCGGGGAAGTCACGCTCATCGGCCGGTACTGGGACATCGGCATCCGTCTGACTGGCGACGTCGCCATCGATGGCGACCATACCACTCCCGATAGCACCCATACCTTCGAGACCGTGCGGATCACCGGTCGCATCGACTACCTGATCGAGATCCAGGACTACGTGCAGATCATCCCGTTCGTCGAGAGCAAGACCTACCCGCACATCACCGGCGCGGCTCCGTTCAACTGGGCCGGTGCTGATGTCTGGTATCTGACGCCCATCGAAGGCATCGAACTCGGTGGCTCCGCCGCCTACAACCTGTTCGACAACACCGACTACCAGGGCCACGACAACCACTGGATCGGCACGATCGGCGTCCGCGAACTGTACCAGGATGCCCCGATCGACTTCATCGCCTGGCAGACCGTCGACCTCGCCAGCCGTAGCTACCACGAGATCATCAGCGGCGCCGACACGCAGGGCATAACCACCCTCAATATCGGCGGTCAGCTGACCCTGCCCCTGCCCTGGGAAGAGACCTGGGCCACGCTCATGGTCGAGGGCCACTGGTGGCTCGGCTCGGACGATAAGGACGCGCTCGAACTGGCGGGCACCGATCCGGGCGAAATCGTCTTCGGCATCGGCTTCGAATACCGCGCCGACTGATCGTCAGCAGGATCGAACATCAACGGAGCCCGGCGGTCAGGCCGCCGGGCTCCTTCGTTTGATACCGGCCGTTTGCGATCAGCGCGGAAACATCGCCGCCGTCCGCGCATCGCGCAGAACGGCGTCGAACCGCGCGATCTCACGCGTCGCACGGGACAGGATCTGTCGAACCTCGGGTCCCAGCGGATCGATCTGACTCCATCGGCCGTCGCCATCGTACTGGGCGGTGGCAACTGTTCGGTGTTCGCAGCGGACGACGACGGCTCCGTTGCCGAGGTCGACCTCGACCTGCCAAGCTTGGACGATGGTCTCGATCGAGACGATCACGCGCATGGCTGGGATCCTAGCGGTCTCGACGTCGGCACAATCTGCGTGCGGTGCCCCTGCGACGTCTGGCGGCTTTCACAGCTGTTCGGGATCGCCAGACCGGTGCGTCCGCAGTTTCCCCAGTGCTTACAATGAGATCCATCACGGACTGGAGTGGTGGAGCGTGGCAATGCGGATTTTCATAGCGGTGACCACCTTGATCGGCGAGGAGTGGCAGGTCGAAGTCGACCTTTCGACGTGCAGGGCGCGCATGCATCGGCGCGGCCTCCAGGTCGCCACGGTCCTCTACCGGGAAGGCGACTGGCTCGAACTCGACCCCGATACCAGGGAGCACCGTGCCGTGCTCGCGGATGCGGGGGAGGAGCTGCGCCCGTTCAAGGCGCTGCTCAAAAAACAGTGCAGCGGGAAAGGCAAGGCGGGCTAGGCGCTAGTCACCTCGCCGCAGCTGCTACGGCAGCGTCGCCGTCCCGAACCAGTATTGCTCGAGGGTCCGCACCACCCGCAGGAGATCCTCCCATTGGGTGGGCTTCACGATGTAGGTGTTCGCCATCAGCTCGTAGCAGGCGTGGATGTCCTGCGCGCTCGATGAGGTGCTCAATACGACGATCGGAATGCGACGCAGCTCGGGCGTCGACTTGATGCGCCGCAGCACATCGCGGCCGCTGAGTCGGGGCAGGTTGAGATCGAGGATGATCAGATCGGGGGTGGGCGCTTCGACGAACGCCCCTTCGCGCATCAGGAACTGCAGGGCCTCATGGCCGTCACCAGCGATGTAGAAGTGGGCGTGGACGCTGCACTCGCGGAACGCCTCCTGGGTCAGGTCGACGTCGCCGGCGTTGTCATCGACGAGCAGGATGCGGGGGGTCCGGTCCACGTCTGAGTCCTTGGCGCTACAACAGTTACCATTCTAGCATGGGGCGGTTGCCCGAGACACAAGGCCTGGGCGACTTTATGCAGATTGATTGACCTCGTGCCGCTGCCAGCGACCGTGCCGCGGTGACGACGCAGGACGTCCCGGTGCCCAACCCTGCGACCAGCCCGGTCGTTGGGAACATCAGCGCTGCGACATCGTCCAATCCCCATGGACCCGATCCCGACGAGGAACGCCGCATCGTCGCAGCCGCTCGCGCCGGCGATGCGGCGGCCTACGAGGTGCTGGTCGTCCGCCATGGTCCGCGGCTCTACGCCATGCTGCTGCACTTGGCCAACGGCGATGCCGACCTCGCCGCTGAATACACCCAGGAGGCCTTCGTGCGCGCCTGGACCAACCTCGATCGCTTCGCTGGTGAGAGCGCTTTCTACACCTGGCTCTACCGACTGGCGCGCAACCGCGCGCTCGACCTCATCGCCCGCAAACGACCGCGCTGCGTCGACCTCGTCACCCTGTCGCCGACGGCCCCCGGTGCCGGGCCCGTCGATGCGCTGGTCGCCGACGACCACCGACGCGCGGTGCGTGAGGCCTTGGCTCAGCTGGACGCCGATCAGCGCGAGCTGCTCCTGCTGCGCGAATTCGAGGGCCTCGACTACCTGGCCATCGCCGCGCGACTCGACGTTCCCGAGGGCACCGTGAAAAGCCGCCTCAATCGCGCTCGCGCGGCGCTGCGCGCGATCCTCGAAACCCGCATCCGCGCCGAGGATCTGTCATGATCGCGGATGATCTGGCGGAGTTGGCCGATCTCCGGCTCGACGGGGAGATCGCGGACGAGCCCTGGGCCCAGCTGCTCGCCCGCCATGGCCAGCCCCTGGCAAACGCGGTGGACGCCGCCCGTCGGACGCGCGCCGCCCTCGCTGGCCTGCCCAGTCCGCACCTGCCGGACTCCGTCCTTCAAGGAATCCTCGCTGCGACGCGGCGGCACCGTGCGGCTCCGCAGGCTCCCGTATCCGACCCTGCATCACCTGCCCCCCTGCGCTTCCCCGCGCGCTGGTGGGTCACCACCGCCCTGGCGGCGGGCGTAGTGGTCGCGGTGCTGGCGACGCGCGGGGAACCCGCGCCCCCGGCGCTGCCGACCGCGGGCATCGCCCGTCACGACACCGCGAAGGAGAACGGCGAGTCCGATCGCATGGCTGGCGCCGAACCTGCTCCCTCTGCGCCCAGCGTGACCGCATCGGCTCCCCTGGCGAAGCCAGGTTCCCAGGTGCCAGCCCCAGCGGCTGCGCCACCTGCGCGCATCGGCGCGACTGCTGACGAGTGGCGCTTGGCCGATGCCGAGAGCGGCCCCAATGATCTGGCAGTCGCTGCGCAGACGACCGCGCCCGAGTCCCCCGAAGCTGCCGCGATGCCCATGCCATCGGCCGGAGCAACCGTGATGGCCGCGCCATCCGAGCCTCCGTTCGAACTCGCCGAAGCCGCTCCTGCGCCATCCAGCGATGACCAGGCATTCGCCCGACTGGAGCGCGAAGCGCGTACCCGCAATGCCCTCCCGGCGGCACCGGCGCCAGCCGAGAAGCAGGCTCCGGTCCGAGCGCCCGGACCGGTTGCGCTCTCGCTGGCATTCGCGCCTGCTCCGGCAGTCGATCAGCGCGGGCTGGCCAAGGACGAACAGGCGTTCAAGGGCGTGCTGCCGCAGCGCGCCCTGCTGGTGACGCTGGCCAACCGCACGGTCAGCGACCTGCAGGTGCAGGCTGGCAGCGTCTGGCTGCTCGGCTACGCGGCCAATGGTGCGCTGATCTGGCAGACCGCGCTGCGCGCGGATGAAGCCCAGGTCGTGCCGGCAGGCCGCGAACTCGCGTGGACCGAGTCGCTCGCAGGGCTCGAGGTACCTGCGCGGGTGGTCGAACTGCGCCTGCGCGGCGGCACGACCCTGTCCGAAACGCTGCCGCTGCGCTGATCGCGCGGCTGCGCGATCGGCGCGCGGGATCTCAGTACGCTAAGGCTTCGCCGCCTTGGGCGGGTGCCAGCCCTTATCGCGGGCAGGGCTGTCATTGCGCATGAAGAAGTCGTGCTTGTCGGCGTTGCGCCACAGCGGATCGCCGCAACGACCCTCGCGTTCGCAGCCGACATCCTTGGCGAGTTTGACCAAGTCGCGGTGGGTGATGTCGTACCCGGTGCCCTTGACCACGCCGATGCGCGGGGTTTGGTCTTCGGACTTGCCGGAGCGCCGCGCGTAGAAATTGCCTTCGACGACGTTGTCCGCGGCGTCCTTGCCCGCGAAGAGGATGAGGTCGGCGAGCTTGGCGGAGCCGAGCACGTTGTTGCGCGCGCTGTTGCCCTTGAGCTGGTGCTGCTCGCGCGGCATGCCGTGGATCACCAGATTCGCCCAGTTCGAGAACAGCGTATTGCCCTCGACCCGCGCGCCCTGGGAAGCCGAGACGTAGATGCCCTGGTGCTTGCTGCCGACCACGCGGTTGTTGCGGATCAGCGCGCCGTAGCCATCACCGACGGCTGGCGCCGAGATTTCGTAGAAGATTCCGGTGTCGTTGCCGACCACCAGATTGTCCTCGATGAGGATGTCGCCCAAGCAGCTGTCGAACCAGATGCCGGCGCCGCGGTTGTCGCGCACCTCGCAACGACGCACGGTGACGGCGCGGCAGGCGGGGATGCACTTCATACCGCCGGCGTGCCAGTCATTGAAGAAATCGCGGGCGTTGTTGCGCGAGATCGCGCAGTCCTCGACCAGCACGTGCATCGGCGCGCGGTCGGCGAACCAGCGGTAGCCGTGGGCGGCATCCGAGCCGTTCATGTCGATGCCGGTGTTGCCGTTGCCGACCACGCTGCAGCGACGGACGACGTGGTGCTCGCCGGTGATGCCGATGCCGACGAAATCCCCGTGGCTGATCTCGCAATCTTCGACGGTCCAATGCGAGGCGCCCAGCCGAAGGAGCGTCGAGCGGTCGCCGCTGACCGTGCCGTTGCTGCGGGTCAGGGCCAGCCCGCGCAGGGTGACGTGGCGGGTCGAACCACCGTTGATGAGGAAGTCCTGGCTGCTGGCTTCGAGGCTGTGGCTGTTGGGGTCGGAGCCGTCGGCAAGTTGGCAGTACAGCGTCTGGGCGTCGCCGTCGTGGTAGAACGAGCCGGGCGCCAGGTCGCCGACGCCCTTGCCGCGCGGCGGCAGGCAGACCTTGTTCGCCCACAGCACCTTGGTGTGCCATGGCGAGCGAGCGCCGATCTGGGCGAGCATGACGCCGTCCACCGACAGCTGCTGGCAGTTGGTCGACCAGCCCTCGACCTTCCAGACCTTGCCGCCGGCGCTCTGCCAACCGGTCACCGGGACCGCGCCGGTGATGATGGTCTTGCCAATACCGGCGCCCTCGATCACCAGCGGTGACTCGGGGCTACCACCGCGTTCCATGGTCAGGCGCCCTTCGCGCCAGGTCCCGCTCGCCAGGGACACGCGGCCGCCCGGCGGGACCAGGGCCAGGGCGCGGCGCAGGCTGCGCACCGGCAACTCGGCAGAGCCGACAGCGCCATCGTCGCCATCGGGACTGGCGTACACCGTCGTCACGGACGCCGGGGCCGCTTCGACCGCTGGAGCAGCCGGCGCGACGGTTCCCGACTCGGCAGCACTGCCAGGACCAACGAGGGTGAGCGAGAGGGCCGCGACGACGGTGGCGCGAACGGCGAGGAGCAGGCGTGACATCCGCCGGTTATCGCGCCCGACCAGCGGAGAAGCGAGGATGAACTGCCCGACTCGATGCGCCGCTCTGATGCCTGGACGGGCTTTCGCAGCTGATCCTTGCCAGCCACCCGCCGGTCCGCGACCATCGCGCCATGGGTCGCATCCTGGTTGTCGACGAT
Source organism: Planctomycetota bacterium (assembly GCA_013816645.1). Lineage (GTDB taxonomy): Bacteria > Planctomycetota > UBA11346 > UBA11346 > UBA11346 > JACDEC01. Next base: position 1,173 of record JACDEC010000067.1, on the reverse strand, counting down.
GAGCCTGGTTTGCGGGGCATGCTCGAAGTCGTGCTGCGGCGCGATGGGCACGAGGTCCTGCTCGCCGCCAACGGCGAAGAGGCCACCACCCGCCTCGCCGCGGATCCGCGCATCGAACTGGTGCTGACCGACTTGCGCATGGAGCCGATGGACGGTCTGGCCCTGCTCGCGCGCATCCGCGCCCTGCATCCCGAGGTGTTCGTCATCGTCATGACCGCGTTCGCCGAATGGAACACCGCGGTGCAGGCGATGCGGCTGGGAGCCTATAACTTCATCAACAAGCCGTTCGACAACAACCTGGTCCGTTCGTTGGTCGGTCGCGGCCTGTCGGCGCGCGATCGCCATCTCGCCGCCAAGGCCGCCGGCGAGCATGCCGGCGCGGTCCATCTCATCGGCGCCAGCAGGTCGGTGCAGGACACCCAACGGCTGGTCGAGCAGGTCTCGACCACCGACAGCACCGTGCTGATCACCGGCGAGAGCGGGACGGGCAAGGAACTGGTCGCGCGCGCCATCCACTACGCCAGCCTGCGCGCCGACGGCCCGATGGTGCGGGTGAACTCGGGCGCGCTCACGCCCTCGCTCCTGGAGAGCGAACTCTTCGGACACGTCAAAGGCTCGTTCACCGGCGCGATCGACGACCGTCTCGGACTCTTCGCCCTGGCCAACAAGGGCACCCTGTTCCTCGACGAGGTCGGCGAACTGACCGCCGAGACCCAGGTCAAGCTGCTGCGCGTGCTCGAGAGCGGCGAGTATTCGCCGGTCGGCAGCCGCGAGACCCGGACCTGCGACGTGCGCGTCGTCGCCGCCACCAACCGCGACCTCACCGCGATGATGAAGGCCGGGACGTTCCGCGAGGATCTCTACTACCGCCTCGCCGTCATCCCGGTCACCCTGCCGCCGCTGCGCCAGCGCGCCGAGGACATCCCGCTGCTCGCCGGCCATCTGCTCGCGCGCCACGCGGTCAAACTGCGGCGCGGCGTCAACGGCTTCACCCAGGCGGCGCTCGACGCCATGGTCGCATACGCCTGGCCCGGCAACATCCGCGAGCTCGACAACCGCATCCAGCGCGGCGTCGCCCTGGTCAGCGCCGGCGAGATCGGCCCTGAGAGCCTGTTCGGCGATCTCGGGGGGACGCTCGCGGCTGCCGGCGGCGGCGGCGCGAGCGAGGGCAGC
>JACDEC010000066.1 GCA_013816645.1 Planctomycetota bacterium | reverse complement strand
CCCCCGACCCCCGTCTCAGGGGGTGGCCAACGCCAACGGCGGCTTCCAGTCCTTCACCGCCACCCCCGGCGCCGGCCGTCCCCAGGTGTTCTTGCGCTTGTCGGGACGATCCTTGAGGAAGCGCACGATCAGCCGGTGCAGCATGTCCATGGTCGGCAGCATGCCGTGGAAGCCGGCGGCCTTGGTGAGCAGGCGGTCCTGCAGTTCCCAATAACCGAAGTCGCTGGGCGTGACGCAGACCAGGTTGTCCTCGCCGAGGAAGTCGGGGACCGCGCCTTCGTAGGGGACGGTGCCGTCGCCGGTCTGGCGGCGGCTCTCGGCGTTGGGCGCGTCCCAGCGGTTGGCGCGGTCGTCGTTGGACAGCACGAACTCGGGTTTGCCCGCGTTCCTGGCCAGCTTGAGGCGCACGCGGGTCTCGGCGTCGACGCCGACCACGGCCAGCCAGTCGCTGGTGGCCAGGCCGACGTCGGGCAGGCGCAGCGCGGCGCGGCGCTGGGCGTGGGTGCGCGCCAGGGTCAGCAGATTGGTGAATGCGCTCAGCGCGCGCGCCTTGGTGTCGCCCACGGGCAGGCCGTGCAGGCGGATGAACTCGGCGACGCTGTCGATCACGCTGGGCTGCCAGGCCGCGGGATCGAACAACGTGGTCGGCAGCGCGGGGTCGGTGATCTCCAGGCCCTTGGCGAAGGTCGGGATCAGGTGGTAGAGCGCCGGCGTGACCCGCGCGGCCTCGCGTTCGCGCGAGCTCGGTGGCGCGGTGCCGAGGTTGGCGGTGCCGGTGAGGATCTTGATCACCGCCTCGAACGAGCCGCGGAACGGCGAGCCCAGGCTGACCACCTTGCGCACCGGCGCCGCGCCCTTCTGACCCTGCAGGTATCCCGCGATGATCAGCCCGCCCATGCTGTGACCGACCAGGTCGACGGTGGGATGGTCGGCGTAGCCCGAGGCGTGGTAGTGCTTGAGCAGCTTGGTGCGGTCGATGACCTCGCCCACGAAGTCGGCGAGCCGGCGTTCGGTGTCGACCAGCGGCATGCGCCAGTCGTAGGCGAACGGGAAGACCGGGACGGGGAGGTCCTCCTTGTCGCGCAGGTTGTAGCGCAGCTCCTCGATGCATTCGCGGTAGGCGACCTCAAAGACCTGGTCGGGCCGCACCAGCGCCGGCTCGACCGCTTCGTAGCGGAAGTCGTCGGGGTGCATGGCGACGCGCTCGTAATCCTTGCTCAGCACGCTCCACACGTTCTGGATGGGCAACGTGTATTCGTCGCGCAGATGGATCGCGGTGATGCCGGGCAGGACGATGACCGGCGGGGGCAAGGGGGTGGGCATGGGTTGCGGTGCTACTGGCAGCGTAGGAGGTGGTCAATGCAGCGTCGGATGCCATGGGGATGCAGGCGAAGCACGGGCACGGGGTGAGTAACTACGCGAGCGACGAGTCGAACGCGGGCGCTGGCGCTAGCGCAGGCGTTGAAAGCCGCGGACAGCCGCTGGGCGCGCAGATGTGCCCGCGAGCATCGACACGCTGTCGCTGGTAGCGATCGGAATGCCGATTCAGATACCGTCGACCCGGTGCTGTCGGAACACCCTCGTCAGCGACAGCGCACCTTCACCCGTGGCACATCGGTGCGCCCAGCGGCTGTTCACGCCCGCGCCCGCGCCCGCCCTCAAAATTCGCATCATCGCGCAGCCGGAATCGTAATCACAAACCCCGTCCGCATATGTTCGGGCGTCAATCCCGGATTGGCGTCGAGGATCCGGCGCCAATGTTCGGGCGTGCCGTAATACCGATTGCTGAGCTGCTCGAGCGAATCGCCGGTCTGGATGGTGTACTGCAGGTCTTCGCTGATCGGCTTGGCCTGGACGGTGGCGATCGCGGGTGCCGGTTCGGCGGCAGCGGCGGGCGCATCCGCGGGCGAGGTGCGCGCGGTGTCGACGGTCACGGTCACCGGCTGGCGGGCACCGAGGTTGCTCGTGAAGTAGCTGCTGACCGCGTCGACGACCTCGGTCACGGGAATCGGCGGGGTGCCTTCGCCGACCAGGGTGATCGCCACGTCGGTCGCGGGCCAGGTCCAGGCGTCGTCGATGTAGCGCGGCTGCTGGGCGATGGCGACGTGCGACCGCCAGGCGGCGCCGAGGTCCTTGTCGAGCGAGCGCTCGATGATGCGCTCGGTCTCGTCCTGCACGTTCTCGGCGCTGGTAAAGCGGGCGTTGCCGTCGGCGCCGATCATCAGCCCGGGCGCGGTGCGGCCGTCGTTGCAGCCGGGGACCACCAGGATCGAACCGGTGACCAGGGAGCAGATCAGCAAGCTGACGGTCGGGCGCATGGCGGCACCATAGCGCGCACGCGGGAAAGACAGCCTGCCGCAGCCCGGCGCACGGCGCCGCCGGGCCGAGGGTCCAGGTTTCACTGCAGGTCGTAGCGCTTGCGCATCTGCGCGACCAGACGCTCGGTCATGGTCGGGGCGTCCTTGTCGGTCTCGGCCACCACCGTCATGCGGTTGGGGCCCTTGCCGATGAAGGTCTTGCTCTTGAGCGGATCGGCTTCGAGGCTGCCCTGGAACTTCTGGTACTTGGCCTTGGAGCCGAAGAGGTAGATGCGGTTCTCGTGGGTGATCTCGCCGTAGAACGGCTTGAACATGCCACCTTCGGTATGGGTCTGGGGGACCGCGACCGCGGCCGGGGCGGCGGGGGCGGGTGCGGCCGGGGCGGCCGGGGATTCCTCGGCAGTGCCGGTCGGGGCGAGGGTAGCGAGGGTGGCGAGGGTCACGGCGATGACGGCGATGCGATGCACGGTGTCTCCTGGGGTGCGGGCGGATCCTGCGCCAGGGTATGAAGGTTGCGCGAAGGCGGCGTGAGGGCGGCGCTCGGCCAACGCGCCCGGGGCGGTTCGGCCGGCGCAGGTGGTGCTCGCTTGATCTTCATATGGCCTTAACACATCCAGCCATCGTCCGGGCACCCCAGGAGACCCCGATGTTCGTACGCTTCTCTCGTCCGCTGTTCGCCGGGCTCGCGCTCGCCGCCGCCCTGATCGCCCCGGTCTCGGCCGCCGATGACGCCGCCGCTGCTGGCACGCCCGCCGGCGCCGCGCTGCAGGGCTACACGCCAGTCAGCGGTGTGTCCGGCAACCTCAACAGCATCGGTTCGGATACGCTCAACAACCTGATGACCTTCTGGGCCGAGGGCTTCCTCGCGCTCTATCCCAACGTCAACATCCAGATCGAAGGCAAGGGCTCGTCGACCGCGCCGCCCGCGCTGATCGAAGGCACCGCCCAGATCGGCCCGATGAGCCGCCAGATGAAGTCGTCCGAGATCGACGCCTTCGAGAAGAAGTACGGCTACAAGCCCACCGAGATCCGCGTCGCCATCGACGCGCTCGCGGTGTTCGTGCATAAGGACAACCCGATCAAGGGGATGACCATGCAGGACGTCGATTCGATCTTCTCGAGCACCCGCAAGCGCGGCGGCAAGGCGATCGAGACCTGGGGCCAGCTCGGCCTGACCGGCGAATGGGCCAACCGGCCGATCTCGCTCTACGGCCGCAACAGCGCCTCGGGCACCTACGGCTTCTACAAGGAGATCGCGCTCAAGGGCGGCGACTACCGTGCGACCGTCAAGGAGCAGCCGGGTTCGTCGTCGGTGGTCCAGGGCATCGCCTCGGATCTCGCCGGCATCGGCTACTCGGGCATCGGCTACAAGACCAGCGGCGTGCGCGCGCTGCCGCTCGGCGAGAAGACCGAGGCGATCGCCGAAGGTTCGCACGAGAACTGCCTGAACGGCAGCTACCCGCTCGCCCGCTTCCTCTACGTGTACATCAACAAGAAGCCGGGCGCGAAGCCGGATCCGCTGATCCACGAGTTCGTGCGCTACATCAACGCCCAGCAGGGCCAGGACCTGGTGGTCAAGGACGGCTACTACCCGCTGACCGCGGACATCGCCACCGAGACCATGGATTCACTCGCCAAGTGATTGGCGGCGAGCGGCGCCGCGTGCGGGGCGTATCCCTTCCGCGGCGCCGGTGCGCCGGTATCGACCTGATTCCCTGGGGCCTGCCGACGTGACCGCCACCCTCGATCCAGCGCCATCCGCTGCCGCTCCCGCCGATCGGCGTCGGGCGGCGCCGGACCGCTTCGCCACCTCGCGACGGACGCTGGTGGTCGACCGGCTGATGACCTGGTTCATCAAGGTCGGCGGGGCCTTGGTGATCATCGCGGTCTGCACCATCTTCATCTTCATCCTGATGCAGATCCTGCCGCTGTTCCGCGGCGCCTCGGTCCGCGCCACCGGCACGGTGCCGGTTCCCGCTGGCGACTACCTCGCGCTGGGCATCGACGAATGGGGCCAGCTGCCCTTCCTGGTCGAGCGTTCGGGCAAGGCGGTGTTCATCCCGGTCGATGAGGGCGCCGCCGCCGCCACCCATGACCTCAAGCTCGAAGCCGGGCGCAGCATCGCCGCCGCCCACTACGACGCGCTGTCGCACCAGTTGATGCTCGGGCTCGATGACGGCCGGCTCCTGGTCTCCGAGATCCTCTACTCCTCCGCCGATCGCGATGGCCGCCAGGTCATCGAGAGCGGCATCAAGCAGGTCTTCGACCTGCGCTTCGGCGAACTCGCCGCGCCGATTGTCGATGTCGCCTTCCGCGACGCCGGTTCGGCCAAGCTCGCCGCCGCCATCCTCGACGTCGACGGCGCGCGCTCGGTGCGCGCGCTGACCCTGGTCCAGCCGGTGGTGCTCGGGCGCAAGGGCACGGTCAAGGTCGGCGCCGACCTCGACCTGACCCCGGAGCTGGCCGGCACCCCGGTCCGCGTGCTGGTCAACGCCAGCGCCGACAGCGTGGTGGTCGCGACCACCGAGGGCGAGATCTTCTGCTTCGCGGTCGGTGAGGACGGCTTCGCGTTGCGCCAGCGCTTCGCGCCGTTCGCGGATGCGCCGACCCCGACCATCGCCTCGATCGACTTCCTGCTCGGCGGCGTGTCCCTGGTGCTGACCGGCGCCGATGGCCGCAACGAGATCTGGAGCCTGCACCACCCCGCGGGCGAGCACGAGCGCCGCTTCGGGCGGGTGGCCACGCTCGACCCGCTGCCGGGCGGCGGCGCGACCTGGTACGACGCCAGCGTGCGCAACAAGGCCTTCCTGTTCGGCAACGACCACTCCGCGTCGCTGCGCTTCGCGACCACCGGCCACCGCCGCTGGGAGCATAAGCTCGACGGCCCGGTCGCCGCCGGAGTGATCAACGGCAAGTACGACCGCCTGGTGCTGCTCGACCAGGCAACAGTCGAAAAGACATCGCCGGAAAAAGCATCGCCCGACCAGGCATCGCCCGTCAAAGCTTCGCAGCTGCGCGTGTTCGCGCTCAGCGATCCGCATCCCGAATCGAGCTTCGCGACCTTCTTCGGCAAGATCTGGTATGAGGGCGCTTCCAAGCCCGAGTACACTTGGCAGTCGAGCGGCGGCTCCGACGACTTCGAGCCCAAGCTCTCGCTGGTCCCGCTGGTGGTCGGCACGCTCAAGGGCACCTTCTTCGCGCTGCTCTTCGCCGTGCCGATCGCCCTGCTCGCGGCGGTCTACACCTCGGAGTTCATGCGCCCGCGCTTCAAGCTCTACGTCAAGCCGGTGATGGAACTGATGGCCTCGCTGCCCTCGGTGGTGCTGGGGTTCATCGCCGCGCTGTGGCTGGCGCCGCTGATCGAGACCCGCGTGCCGACGATCATCTGTGCGGTGGCGCTGGTGCCGCTGGTGGCGATGGGCTTCGGCTGGACGTGGGCGCGACTGCCGGTGCGCATGCGTGCCTGGCTTGGTCAGGGCTACGAGTTCCTGGTCTTCGTGCCGATCCTGCTCGCTTCGGTGTGGCTGGCGGCGCTGCTCGGGCCGCTGCTCGAATCCGCGATCTGCCGGGTGCCGATCGGCGATCCGCAGGCCGGGCAGACCATCGCCGACTTCCGCCTGTGGTGGCCGTACATCACGGGATCTCCATTCGAGCAGCGCAACGCGCTGATCGTCGGCTTCGTGATGGGCTTCGCGGTGATCCCGATCATCTACACGATCTCCGAGGACTCGCTGTCCGGGGTGCCCAAGGCCCTGCGCTCCGGATCGCTCGCGCTCGGCGCCAGCCGCTGGCAGACCGCCTTCCAGGTGGTGGTGCCAACCGCCAGCGCCGGCATCTTCTCGGCGGTGATGATCGGGCTCGGCCGCGCGGTCGGCGAGACCATGATCATGGTCATGGCCACCGGAAACACGCCGATCATGGATATGAACATCTTCTCGGGCATGCGCACGCTCAGCGCCAACATCGCGGTCGAGCTGCCCGAGGCGCCGGCGCACAGCACGCTGTTCCGCGCCCTGTTCCTCGGCGCCTTCCTGCTCTTCCTGATGACCTTCGCGGTCAACACCATCGCCGAGCTGCTGCGCCAGTGGCTGCGCGAGAAATACAAGACCGTCTGATGGCCACCAAGCTCGACAAACCGCTGCGCGTGGCCGGTGAACCCTGGGTGTGGTGCACGGCGATGGGCCTGACCCTGGGCATGGTCATGGTCGTGCTGCTGCTCGGCCTGATCGCCTGGAACGGGCTGTCGGTGTTCTGGCCCAAGCGGGTCGACCTGGTGACGCTGCGCGCGGGCAGCCAGGCCGGAATCGGCGGGTCGCGCACGCTGGCCGGCGAACTGGTCAAACGGCAGGAGCGGACCGCGCCCACCGAACGCGGCACGTATGAGATCCAGCTGTTCGTCGGCAATCGCGACGCCTACGACTTCAGCTTCAAGTACCTCGACGAAGCGGATATCGAGAGCCGCGCCACGCCGCCCGAACTGATGGTCATCGAGCGCATGGAGGGGGGCGACGCGATCGGCACGCCGGTGCGCCTGATGGTCAAGGGCGAGAGCGATCTCGCCGCGGACGCAGGCGCTTTTCTCAGCCGCCTGCGCGCGCAGGTCGAGGTCGCCCAGGCCCGGCGCGCGGCGATCCTGCGCGTCGAGAAGCACGAGATCGGCGCGATCAATCGCGACCTCGAGGACGCCAACCGCGCGCTGCGCAACCCGTCAGCCGATCGCGTGCGGATCGACGGCGAGGTCGCGAAGCTCCAGCAGCGCTACGCCGAACTCGCCGACCAGGCGCGCCAGCTGCGCGCCGCGCAGGCCGACGATCAGCTCATCCTGCGTCTGGCCACCGGCGAGGAGCGTCGGATCGCGCTCGGCCAGATCGTCGACTACGCCTGGCCGAACCAGCTGTCGACCTGGCAGCGCATCACCGCCAGCTTCCATGCGGGCTGGAACTTCCTGAGCGAGAACCCGCGCGAGGCCAACACCGAGGGCGGCATCTTCCCGGCGATCTTCGGGACCTTCGTGATGACCCTGCTGATGAGCGTGGCGGTGGTGCCGTTCGGGGTGGTGGCGGCGATCTACCTGCGCGAGTACGCCAAGCAGGGGACGTGGGTGCGCATGGTGCGCATCGCGGTCAACAACCTCGCCGGCGTGCCGTCGATCGTCTTCGGGGTCTTCGGCCTGGGCTTCTTCGTCTATGTGGTCGGCGGCTCGATCGACAGCCTGTTCTACCCGGAATACGGCTCGACCCCGGTGTTCGGCACCGGCGGCGTGCTGTGGGCGTCGGCGACCATGGCGCTGATGACTGTGCCGGTGGTGATCGTGGCCACCGAGGAGGCGATCGCCGCGGTCCCGCGCGGAGCGCGCGAAGGCAGCCTGGCCTGCGGCGCCTCGAAATGGCAGACCATCCGCAGCATTATCCTGCCCGCATCCGCGCCCGGCATCCTCACCGGCCTGATCCTGGCGATGGCGCGCGGCGCCGGCGAGGTCGCGCCGCTGATGCTGGTCGGCGTGGTCAAGCTGGCCCCGACCCTGCCGGTGGACTCGCTGTGGAAGGCGACCGACGTCGTGCCTTTCGTGCACCTCGACCAGAAGTTCATGCACCTCGGCTTCCACATCTACGACCTCGGCTTCCAGTCGCCGGATTCCGAGGCCGCCAAGCCGATGGTGTTCGCGACCACCCTGTTCCTGATCGTGCTTGTGCTGGTGCTCAACCTGGGTGCCATCCTGATCCGCGAGCGCCTGCGCCGGAGGTACGCCCTCGGGGCGTTCTAACCATATGATCGTCGAGCATCCCATGACCACCAGCCCCGCAGATCGCCAGCATGCCGCCCAGGCGGAGGCCGAGACCGCTAAGAGCGGTTCGATCAGCATCCGCAACTTCGACTTCTTCTACAGCGGCCACCAGGCGCTGTTCGACATCTCGATGGAGATCCCGCCGCGCCAGGTCAGCGCGCTGATCGGACCGTCGGGCTGCGGCAAGTCGACACTGCTGCGCAACATCAACCGCATGAACGATCTGATCGACGGGATCAGCCATCGCGGCGACATCCAGATCGACGGGCGCACGATCTACGATCCGCACCTCGAGGTCACCAGCCTGCGCAAGCGCGTCGGCATGGTCTTCCAGAAGTCGAACCCCTTCCCCAAGTCGATCTACGAGAACGTGGTCTACGGCCTGCGCGTCTCGGGAGTCAACGACCGCTCCACGCTCGACCGCGCCTGCGAGGAGGCGCTGCGTTCGTCGGCGTTGTGGGACGAGGTCAAGGACCGCCTGCAGCAGTCGGCGCTCGGCCTGTCCGGCGGCCAGCAGCAGCGCCTGTGCATCGCTCGCACCATCGCCATCCGCCCCGAGATCGTGCTGATGGACGAGCCGTGCTCGGCGCTCGACCCGATCGCCACCGGCAAGATCGAGGAGCTGATCATGCAGCTCAAGAAGGACTTCACGGTGGTGATCGTCACCCACAACATGCAGCAGGCCGCCCGCTGCAGCGACCGCACCGCCTTCTTCTACCTCGGCAAGCTCATCGAGTTCGACGCCACGGTGAAGATCTTCACCACCCCGGGCCAGAAGCAGACCGAGGATTACATTACCGGGAGGTTCGGGTGACGGGAGCCAGGGGCCAGGGGATGGGGGTCGGTCCGCAGGCTCCCGTTCCTACGCTTGCGTCCGGCCCCCAACCCCCGACCCCAGGCCCCCAATCGGAGACCGCATGACCAACATTCGCCATTTCGACATGGAGATCGCCGAGCTCAAGCGCTCGCTGGCGACGATGGGCGATCTGGTCGAGCGCACCGTCGGCGTGGCGGTCAAGGCCATCCTCCATCCCGTGGTCGAGGCCCGCGAGCAGGCACGGGTCTACGAGGACCAGCTCGACAAGCTCGACTCCGAGATCGAGGACAAGTGCCACCAGATCCTGGCCCTGCAGGCGCCGATGGCCAAGGACATGCGCCTGCTCGTCACCTCGATGCGGGTCGCCATCGACCTCGAGAGCATCGGCGACCTCGCCGAGAGCCTGGCCAAGCGCGCGAGCTGGATCGCCCGCCATACCATGGTGCCGATCCCGGCCACCTTCACGCCGCTGTCGCAGGTGGTGATCGGCATGGTCCACGGCGCCATCGAGGCGTTCATCTCCGGAAACATCGACCTCGCCCGGCAGGTCATCGCCGACGAGGACCGCGCCGACGCGCTGACCAAGCAGGGCTACGGCGAACTCAAGATCCAGATCCGCGCCGATGGCGAACGGCTCGACGAGCACGTCCACCTGCTGCGCGCGATCGCCCACCTCGAGCAGATCGCCGATGTGGCGGTGTCGATCGCCGAGGAAGCGGTCTACATCGAGAAGGGCATGCTCATCCGCCACCACCACGAGCATCTCGACGGCGGCCCGACGTGAGCGGGCCGGTCGGCCAACAGCGGGCGTCCGCCGCCGAGGGGCGCTGAGCATGCCACGCATCCTGGTCATCGAGGACGAACCGGACATCCAGACGCTGCTGCGCTTCAACCTCGAGCGCGAGGGCCACGCGGTGGTGGTGGCGTCGAGCGGCGAGGACGGCCTGCACGAGCTGCGTCGCCAGCCCTTCGATCTCGTGCTGCTCGACCTCATGCTGCCCGACCGCGACGGGCTCGAGATCTGCAAGGTGATGCGCGCCAAGGAGACCCTCGCCACCATCCCGATCATCATGGTCACCGCCAAGGGCGACGAGAGCGACGTGGTCATCGGCCTGAGCCTGGGCGCCGACGACTACGTCACCAAGCCGTTCCGGGTGAAGGAGCTGATGGCGCGGATCAAGGCGCGGCTGCAGCGCACCCGCGACGGCGCGGCCGACGCCGAGCGCAAGCGCATCCAGGTCCGCGGCCTGGTCATCGACCCGGTCCGCCACCGCGTCGCGGTCGACGAGGTCGCGGTGCCGGTCACCCTGACCGAGTTCCGCCTGCTCCACTTCCTGGCCTCGCACGCTGGGGTCGCCTATGGGCGCTACGACCTGCTCGACAACGTCGGCGGCGACGGCGATGCGGTCACCGACCGCACCGTCGACGTGCACATCCGCAACCTGCGCGGCAAGATCAAGCCGTACGACGACCTGATTGAGACGGTGCGCGGGATCGGCTACCGCTTCAGCGAGACCGCCAGCTCGTGAGTGGATTGGCCGTCGCCGCCGCGGCCCTCGCCGTTTCCACCATCGTCCTCGCCGTCCGCGCCTGGCTGGGGCGCGGTCGGGTGCGCGCGCTGCGCGCGGTCGCCGCCGCC
>JACDEC010000065.1 GCA_013816645.1 Planctomycetota bacterium | reverse complement strand
CCGTTGTACGGGGGGTCGATCCGACCCCCCGAGCCCCCTGGCCTCGTTGGTCGCGCGAATGGGATCGCCTGAGCAGCGGGAGAATCTGGCGATAGCGCTTCGCGGAGCGCGTGGGGCGCTGGCCTGGGCAGGTCGTCGGCCTACAACGGGGCGATGCTCAAGCGCCTGATCGTGCCCGCCCTGCTCGCCGTTTGCGCCGCCGTACCGGCGAGCGAGGCGCTGATCCGGCCGGGACGGCGGTTGGCGATCATCGATACCGCGCACCTGCGGGCGTTCGTGCCGCGCGATCAGGCGAAGGAATTGCAGCCGCTGGTGGCGCGGGCCGAGCGCATCTACGTCGAGATGGCGCGCCACGCGGGCTACGACATCCGCCGTCGGCTGTACGTGCTGATCTCGGACGATCTCGACGTTCACAACGGCTTCTCGACAGTCATCCCCTTCCCGCTCATCCAGGTCGAACTCGCGCCGGCACCGCCGACCTCGGGGATCTTCGCCGGCGAGGACCACGTCGAGCGCACGCTGGTCCACGAATTCGCCCACCACATCAGCAATGACCGCAATCGCGGCTTCCGCCGGGTGCTCGAACGGATCTTCGGCCGCGTGCTGCCCATCGATCCCTTGAGCCTGGTGCTCTTCTATTTCCAGGTGCCGCCGCATGTGACCATGCCGTCATTCTGGCACGAAGGCATCGCCCAGTGGGCGGAGACCGTCTACGCCGATCCGAAGTCCGCATGGGCAGGCCGCGGTCGCGACAGTCTCACCCACATGGTCTGGCGACTCGACGCGGCCAGCGGCGCGGTCCCGCCGGTGGATACGTGGAGGTTGAGCCACCACCGTTGGCCCTACGGGGCCGAATCCTACCTCTACGGCATCGCCTATCTGCGGTACCTCGACGGCGCCTACGGCGAGGTCGCGCGGCCGTGGACCCTGGTCGACGCGCAGGCCCGGCAGTGGCCGTTCTCCTTTTCCTCTGGCAGCGTCGATGCGCTCGGCACGTCGCACGTGCGGCTGATCGGCGAGGCGCGACTCGAACTGCTCGCCGAACAGAACCGGCAGCTCACCACCATCCGCACCCAGAGCGTCACCAAGACCAAACGCCTGACTCCCGACGACACCATCGTCGGCGCACCGGCCTGGACCGCCGACGGTTCGCTGTTCGCTGCCTGGAACGGACCGTACGATCGACCACACTTCGCGGTGATCGCGCCCGATGGCGACGTCGACCACAGCTTCCGCTCGGCCTACCTGTCCTCCCCCGCGCGCAGCCTGTCCGACGGCTCGCTGGTCTGGGCCGAAAGTCCAGTCGACACCAATCCCTGGCGGCGCAGTCGCATCATCACCAAACGCCCCGGCGACCTCTTCGCCCACGCCCTGCCTGGAGAGCGCCTGATCGAACCGGACATCCGTCGCGCAGGCGATGGACTGGAAGCGGTCGCCGTGCAGCTCGATCCGGCCGGCCGTCAGCACCTGGCGACCTTGCGTCCAGGGAGCGACGCGTGGCAACCGCTGGCGAGTGAGGGTCGTCCCTGGACGCCGGCTTGGCGTCCGGGCCACGACGAACTCTGTTGGGTCGAGACCGATCATGCGGGTTCGCGCCTGGTCCTGGCTCCGCGCGCGGATCCCAGCCGGCGCACGGTGCTGGCCAGCGTGCGCGGCCGCATCCTGCATCCCAGTTGGAGCGCCGACGGGGCACGGCTGTATTGCTGCGCCGACCACACCGGCATCGCCAACGCGTACGTCATCGATTTCGCCGCGCCGGCTGAGGTGCCCGCGCCTGCGCCTGCGCTCTCTGCAGAACCGGTTCCCGTGGCGGAGCCAGTGACGGCAGCAGACCCGACCCCCGCGACCGGCGATCCTACTTTCGCTCTGCCGGCCGCCGACCCGGTCGACGAGGATGGGCAGGAAGCCGTCGCCGAACCCCCAGTCGAAGCCGCCCAGCCCGCCCAGCCCGCTGATGCCCCCGCAGCAGCAGCACCGGCCACGCCCGGTGGCGAGCGCCTGATCGCGCTGACCAATACCATTGGCGGCATCGTCGCCTGCGTGCCGAGCTTCGACGGAAAGCGCCTCGCCCTCGTCGAACACGATCGCCACGGTCCCTACCTCGCGATCATCACCGATGATCCCGCTACCCGACCGTCGACGGTTCCGTCCATCCCCTTGTCCTGGCCCGCCCCGGTCGTCCGTCAGCTCGTGCCCCCGAGCGTCGCGGGTGCCGTCGATGACGACGAAGAGGATGTGGCCGCCGAGCACGAGCGCCGCGCTCGCACCGCGAGCGCCCAGGCGCGCCCATTCGGTCCGCTCCCCGCGGGCGTCGCCGAGGCTGGCGCCCCGCGCTCGTACCACGGTCTCGCCAACCTGCGTCCGCTGTTCTGGACGCCGACCACCGTGCCGGTTCCCGATGGCGGCATCGGCGTGATCGGCTTCGCCGCCGACCCGATCTTCAGCCACCTGCTCGTCGCCTCGGCCGGCGTCGGCCTGTCCGAGGCGACCCCGGTCGGCCTGCTCGGCTACGCCTACGGGGGATGGCCGCTCGACATCGCGGTGGTCGGTTGGCAATCCGAACGCACCTACAACGACCTGCTGCTCGCCGCGACTGGCGAGGAGTTCGACCTGGTCGAGCGCGTCGCCACCGGCGAGGCGCGCATCGGCTCGGGGCTCGCCGGTTTGCGCCGGCGCTTCCAGACCTGGCTGGCGGTCGGCATCTCGGACACCCGCATCGTCGACAGTGCCGCCGAGGAGTACGAGAACGAGGTGATCGTCACGCGCGAGCCGTTCCGCGGCGTCGAGCGCTACCTCGAGGCCGTGCTCGCCTACGACGACGCCACCTTCTTCCCGACCAGCTACGCGCCCGAGAATGGCGTGGTCGGCGCGGTCGTCGCCCGGCACAGCGAGTTCGACGATGGCGCCCAGCGCGACCGCATCGTCGGGCGGGCCTACGGCGCGCTCTCGACCTGGCCGTCGCAGGGCCACCAGCTCGTGCTCGGCGGCGTGGTCGGCAGCAGCTCGGGCGATTCGACGCTCCAAGGTTCCTTCTCGGTCGGCGGCGTGCTCGGCCTGGGCCTGCCGCGCGGCTACGGCGCGATCGAAGCGGTGGGCGAACACCTCGCCGGGTATTCGCTCGCATACCGCGTGCCGCTCTACCGTCCCTTCAAGGGCTTCGGATCGAGCCCGTGGGTCCACCGTCAGGTCGTCCTCGAAGGCTTCTTCGATGCCGCCAAGGCCTCGTCGGACTACCTGCTCGGCGACGGCACCTGGTTCCGCTCGGCCGGTGGCGAACTGCACGACAGCTGGGAATTTTACGGCCTCCTGCTGCAACCGGGCATCGGCGTCGCCGTGCAGCTCGATGGCGACGAGGACACCGTCGGCTACTTCGCCTTGGACTTCCGGTTGTGAGCGCTGGCGACAATCCGTTCGATCCGCCCGCGGCACCCGCGGCGAGCAGCGAGCGGGCCGCGGACGGCGCGACCTTCACCGTCGAGCTGACGTCCGCCGACTACGAACGGTTCTCGCGCTATGTAGCGACCACGCTCAAACCCAAGGGACCCAATATCGGCGTGACGATCGCCGGCAGCTGCGGCGGCATCGCCCTGTTCCTGGTGTTCGGAATGCCCGAGCCGCGCTGGCGCGCCCTGGTTGCGCTCCTGCTGGTGGTGATCGGCGTCGGCGTCGGCCTGATCCTGACGCTGCAGCGGCGGGCCCGCGCCCACTTCGCGGGCATGGACGGAGGCGTGCTCACCGCCCCCTGGCGATTCCGCGTCGAGCGCGATGGGCTGCACGTCGATGGCCCGCATTTCGCGAAGCGCTACGGCTGGCCGGTCTTCTCCGCCATCGTCGATCGCCCGGACGCCTGGTACCTGCTGTTCGATCCGGTCGCCGGTTTCATCCTGCCCAAGCGCAGCATCGTCGAGCCGGCGGTGCGCGGGCTGCTCGAAACCGCGCGCGCCGCCGGGGCGCCGATCCCGGAACTGGCGAAGCGCTGACGCAGGATCAGCGGCGGTTGCGGCGGTTGCGCAGCCAGCTCGGCACGACGGCCAGGAAGGCGAGACCAGCCAGCGGCCAAAACAGCAGCAGCAGGACCACCCGCCCGAGGTACGCCGACCAGTCCCACGGCATGCGGTTGGCCCGGCATTCCCAGGCACGGTAGATCGTGAAAATCGCGGCGCCGGACAAGCCGATACCCAGCCACCAGCATGCGAAGATCTGCCAGGTGCTCATAGGTGTCCTTCGGGCGCGAGATCTCCCGGCATTTGACCGGCGACGCGGTGGCGGGCAAGCGCGACGGTCTCGTCATCGAGCAGCCAGACGCCAGCGCCCTCGCTGCTGGCGTCGGCTCCCAGCAGTCCACGCGGCAACTCCTCGACCGGCAGGTCGCGTTCGCCGAGCGGTTCGATCGGCAGCTCCCAGCCGTGCCAGGTGGCGACGGCCAGGCAGTCGGAGAGCAGCGCGTCGGCGGCCCGCGGATCGTTCTCGGCGACACGCTCGAAGCCTTCAGCGAGCACGCGCCCGGCGACCATGGTCAGATCGCGGATGTGGCGGACCAGGGTGCGTTCGACCAGCGTGCGCGCCTCCTCGGTGACCTGGGCCAGCCAGCGTTCGATCAGTTCCTCGCTGCTGAGCGCAGCGACGAGAGCGGGCGGGTCGGTGCGATAGCACGCGCATTTCATGGCCGCAGGAGCATCCGGGGCACCCCGCGCGTAGCAAGGCATGGCGGGGAAACACCGCGGAGCCTCACCGCCTGGCTGCGATCACTTCTTCGGCGCTACCGGACGTTTCATCTGCAATTCGAGCCGATCGATCGCCATTTTCCAGGCCACGCCGGTCTCGGCGGTGCCGAACAACCCGACCGTGACGTAATCGCCTGCCGGCAGATCGCCGACCGCCTCGCGCTGGGTCGGAAGGTCGTACGGCGCGGCAAACACCCGCCCGGCGTTGACATCGAGGCGCAAGGTCGTCTGGGTTCCATCGACGCGACCGCTGAGTGCCTGCCAGGGACCCCAAGCGCCGCTCTTGAGCGTGCGGTAGCCCAGTTTGTTCTCGGCGAGCACGCCGTAGGCGAGACCGTTCTTGCGCGCAGCGTCGAGCACCTCGATGCCGACCACCGCCGATTCGATCGCCGCGATGTCGAGCTTGGCGAGGATGGTGCGCATGCGCGCGCTGGGGGCCATGCGCCAGGCGCGCGTCACCGGATCCTGACCGGGCGTCTGGGTGCCGTCGAATATCAGGTTCTGGCCGTCGGTGTGCACGTGGATGTTGGTCTCGGCGGCCTGGGCCTGCCAGCCGCTGCCGAGCACCTCGCCCGCCACCCACTGGAATTCCTCGTTCTGGACCTCTTCGTCTTCGGCGCCGACCTCGGATGCGAGGATGCCGAGGTAGTCGGCGGGACCGCCCTTGGTCGCGGCGGCCTTCTTGAACAGCTCACGCGCGCGCGGGCGATCGTTCTGTCCGACGGCGGCGTAGACCCGGTAGGCGAGCGCGTAGCCGTCGTCTTCGGGCAGCCGCGCCAGCACTGCCTCGGCGTCGCGCCAGCGCCGGGCGAGGATCAGGCCGTAGGCCTGCCAGCGCAGAGCTTCGGGCGTTTCGGTGCGGGCGATGGCACGCAGCGACGCGTCGCTGCCATTGGTCTTGAGCACCTGGGCGACGTCGACCAGGAACTGGTGGCGGGCGTTGGTGGCGGCGTCGAGCCCGGCGAGCGCCTTGTCCGGCTTGTGCGCTTCCAGCGCCAGGCAGGCGTTGTGCTCGCGGGCGATCGCGGCGAGTCGCTTGTCGCCGGCCACCTCCTCGGCGAAGGGACGGCGCTCGGCGATGGCCAGCGCCAGGCGCGCAGCAGGGACATCGAGCCCGGCCCACTGCGCCTTGGCCTTGTCACCGGCACCGGCACGCCAGTGGGCGAGACCGAGGTCGTAGCGCGCCAGCATCGCGGTCTCGGGGTCCAACTGGCCGAGGTCGATGGCCGACAACTGCGCGAGCGCCTCGCTGATGTTTCCAGCCGCGAGGTTGGCGATGCCGGCGAAGGCCTTGGCAGCGTCGACGTGCTGACCGGATGCGATCAGCGCGTTGGCGGCCTTGAGGGCCAACGGCGCTTGGCCGAGCTTGAGGCTGGTGCGGGCGTACCCCACGCCGGCCGCGGCGTCCTTGTGCAGCTCGAAGAGCTTGCGGTAGGCTTCCTGCGCCTGCTTGAGCTCGCCGTTGCGCTCGGCCATCGCCGCCATGATGCGGTTGGCGACCGGCGAGGTTGGCAGGACCTGGAGGAACTGCTGGGCCAGCGGCAGCAGTTCATCCTGGCGCTTCTGGGCGGTCAGGGTCTCGGCGAGCGCGTCGAAAGCCGGCTCGAAGGCCGGGCTGGCCTTGAGCAGGCTGCGCGCCAGCGCTTCGAGATCAGCGCTGCGCTCCTGCTGCTTGAGCAGCGCCAGGGTCACCGCGCCGATGCCCTGGTCGGACGGATTGGCCGAACTGACCTTGAGCCCGAGCTCGAGCGCGGCGTCGAGCGCGCCTTTTTCGCGGCCCCATTCGATGGTCTTGCGCAGACCCTGCAGGTCGGGCGGCTTGCGCGCGAGCAGTTGGGCGCCGCGCAGGGCGACCACCGTCGCCGCATCGCGTTTGCGTTCGAGTTTTCCGATCTGATCGCGGGTGTACGCGACCTTGCTGCTGCGACCGAACTGCTGGAAAACGATCGCGGTCTCGCGCTCCTCGATGACCAGGCCAAGGATCTCGTCGCCGTTGGTCAGCAGCAGCCGATCGTGCTCGGTCACTTCGAGCAGCACCAGATCCTCGGCCGCGCTCGCGGCGCAGGCGAAGAGGACGGCGGCGAGCAGGGCGAGGAGCGGCTGCGGTCTCATGTCAGCGCTCCGTGAGGGGCAGGACCGGCGGCGCCGGCGGCGTGAGCGGCGGCGGCGGCGGCAGCGCCAGGCTCACCGCCGTACGACCGGAGAGCTTGCGCAGGGTGAAGGGATTGACGCCTTCGGCGCCCGATGCGTGCGCCAGGCTCAACGGGGCGGTGGCGGTGCTCGCCGGCACCGGCTGCGGTGTGCCGCCAGCGAGCTTGAGTTCGCTGACCTCGGTCGGGTAGGAACCGCCGCCGGAGAACAGTCCTTGCGCGGCGATGGCCACTGCGATCAGGACGATCGCGGCCGCGGCCAACAGGTGCGGAGTGGGTTTCATGGTGCTCCCGTGCCGCCGAGCCGGCTGCGTGTCCTGGTCGCCGGTGCCGCGCCTGCGCCCTTGGCCGGCGCGGCGCCATCGCTGCCGAGCTGCCAGGCGGGATTGTTGACGGTGATCAGGCTGGCGCTGAAGCTCGCAGTGTTGCCGTCTTTGCCCTGCGACAGCACCAGGTCGCGCAGTCCGATACCCTGGCCGTGAGCTTCGCGCATGCTGGTGAGCAGCTGAGCTGCGGCGGCGTAAGGCGCTTCGATGGTGAAGTCGCAGGTGATCACCGCATAGGTGCCCGAGGCGTCGCGCGAGGCCTTGCCCTCCTTGACCAATCCGATCCGCGGCACGCCGCAGTCCATGGCGATCCCGAGCACCTGTTTGTAGAGGTAGAACTGCGCAAGCTGCAGCGCGCGCTTGCCGTCGTCCGAATCGAGTCCGGTTTCGAAGGGCAGGGCCGCGGGCAGCGCGATCTTCTGACGCTCGGCGCGCTGCTTGAGCGAGGCCAGGTCGGCGCGCACCCGATCGGAGGCGCGATTGATGTCGGTGGGCTGGTAATCGCCCGGCAGCGCCGGGACCAGCGCGGTCTCGGCGTCCTTGAGCGCGAGCTGCTGGATGTCGGTCAGGCGCTTGAGCCGATGCTGGGCATCCTTCGCTGGTTCCCCCTGGGCCGGATACATGCCGAGGTATTCGCCATGCAGCGTCGCCGCCTTGGCGCGCTGGGTGTCGAGCTCTTCGCCGCGGATGCCCAGCAGCACGCCGAACACCACCAGCACCAGGACCGCGCCGGCGCACCAGATGGCCAGGATCTTCTGCGCTTGGCTCATGTCGCGCGCCCCTTGCGGCCAGTGCGGGCGATCGGCCACCACGCCAGGATCCACATTCCGACGCCGAGCAGGATCGGGGCGATCGGCTGGACGAAGAGCTGGCCGGCGACGGCTTCACGGTAGGTCAGGTCGTTCCACATCAGCAACGAGCCGATCGCCAGGGTCAGACCCAGCTTCCAGGGGAATCCCGGGCGACCATCGCGGCGCGCCTGGATCGCCTGGATCGGCACGCCGATCACCACCAGCGGCAGGCCCGTCCAGCACAGCTTGATCGAGGTGCTGGGTCCGAGCCACAGCCACAGGAACAAGCCCATGAGCACGAGCAGCGCGCCGACCCTGACTTCGGTCCGGCAGCCGGGATCGGTGAAGGCGAATCCGGCTTTCGCGGGCGGCGCCGCAGCGGGTGCGACGGGCTGGGCGGGAACAGCGTCGCTCATGCGTCGGACTCCCAGGCCGCGACCCACACCGCGGCGGCGGCCACCGCGGCGGTCTCGATGCGCAGGATCGGCGACGCCAGGCGTACCGCCCGAGCGCCGGCCTGGCGCACGGCGTCGGTTTCCGTGGCCGTGAAGCCACCTTCGGGACCGATGATCAGGGTGGTCGGCATAGGTCTTCCAGGCTGGGCGGAAGTGCCGTCCGGGTCAAGGACTATGAGATGCGATCCCGAGCCGGCCAATGTCGGAAGATCCACCAGCGGACCCAATCGCGGCAGGTGGCTGCGGCGGCACTGCTTGAGTGCTTCGATCGCCACCCTGCGGGCGCGCTCCAGGTTCGGTTCCCGCTCGCCCCGCTCGCAACTCAGCGGCTGGATGGCCCCCACCCCGAGTTCGGTAAGCATGCGCACCAGGTCGGTGAAGCGGTCACCCTTGGGCGCCGCCACCGCGACGGTGAGCAGCGCCGCCGGCGATGGCGCGAGGGACTGCGGCTGGGCGACGTCGAGCGTCAGTTGCTGGCGATCGACCTCGGTTACCCGTGCCACAGCCTCGCTGCCGTCGCCATCGGCGAGACGGACCTCGTCGCCGGCGCGCAGCCGCAGCACGGTACGTCCGTGGTGGGCCTCGTCACCGCCGAGGACCAACGGGCCGGCAACGAGCGGCGCGGGTACGAAGAGCGTGCGCATCTGGATCCCGGGTTCGCGGTCGCGGATCACTGTCATCGCTCGTGAGTGATGTCCATACGCGCGACCTGCCGACCCCCACCCCCCACCCCCTGACCCCCGTGCGTCCTCTTCCCCCCAGTCCGTCCGTCTCCACACTGCGGCGATGGACGCATTCCTCATCCAGGGCGGTCAACGGTTGTCCGGCTCGATCGCAGTCAGCGGCGCAAAGAACAGCGCGCTACCCATCCTCGCCGTCAGCCTGATGACCGACAGCGCCTGCCGCTTCGGCAACATCCCGGTGCTGCGCGACATCCAGACTCAGGTGAAGATCCTCAACACCCTCGGGGTCGAGAGCCATTGGACCGGGCACGAGATCACGACCAAGGTCAAGGACAGCTACAACAGCACCGCCCCCTACGAGCTGGTGAAGCAAATGCGCGCGGGCGTGTGCGTGCTCGGCCCGCTGCTCGCCAAGCGCGGCGAAGCCATCGTCAGCCTGCCCGGCGGCTGCGTGATCGGCGAACGGCCGATCGATCTCCACCTGCGCGGCCTCGAAGCGCTCGGCGCGCAGATCACGCTCGACCAGGGCTACATCAGCGCCAAGGCGCCCAAGGGCGGCCTCAAGGGCGCCGAGATCTACCTCGGCGGCAAGTTCGGCTCGTCGGTGCTGGCCACCGACAACGTGATGTGCGCGGCGGTGCTCGCCAAGGGCACCACCATCATCGAATGCGCGGCCTGCGAACCCGAGGTCGTCGATCTCGCCCGCTGCCTGAACTCGATGGGCGCCAAGATCGAAGGCGCTGGCAGCCCGCGCATCGTCATCCATGGCGTCAAGCGCCTGCGCGGCTGCGACTACGACGTCATCCCCGACCGCATCGAAGCCGCGACCTTCCTGATCGCCGGCGCGATCACCCGCTCGCCGATCACCGTCACCGGCTGCAAACCCGACCACCTGATGGCAGTGCTCGACGTGCTGCGCCAGATGGGCATCCGCGTCGAACGCAAGCCGACCAGCCTCAAGATCATCCCAGCCGACACCTGGAAGTGCGCCGACGTGGTGACGCTGCCGCACCCGTCGTTCCCGACCGATTGCCAAGCCCAGATCATGGCGCTGATGAGCATCGCCCAGGGGACGTCGACGATCACCGAGCGCATCTATCCCGAGCGCTTCATGGCTGCCGCGGAATTGAAGCGCATGGGCGCCAAGATCAGCGTCGCCAATGGCAACGCGGTGATCCAGGGCGTCGACAAGATCGGCGGCGCCGAGGTCATGGCCAGCGACCTGCGCGCCAGCGCGGCGCTGGTCATCGCCGGCCTGGCCGCGAACGGCGAGACCAAGATCACCCGCGTCTACCACATCGACCGCGGTTACGAACGCATCGAGGAGCGGCTGCGCAAGATCGGCGCGCGCATCCAGCGCGTCGCGGATAGCGACTTGCCCGCTCCCCAGGCCCAGGCCGTAAGCACCTGAACGCGGGATGCTCAGCGACGCCGTACTCTCGCGCCTGATCA
>JACDEC010000483.1 GCA_013816645.1 Planctomycetota bacterium | reverse complement strand
GGCCCCTGACCCCCGACCCCCGACCCCCGTCCCAACCTATTTCTTCTTCGCCGGCTCCGCCTTGCGCACCGCCCACTTGCCCTCCTCGAACCATGCGCTCCAGCCCGTGGGCTCGCCCTCCTTGTCCTCGCTGACCAGGTAGTGCTCGCGGGTCTTGCGCGCGAAGCGGATGATGGTCGGACGCTTCTTGTCGTCGGCTTCGGGCGCGTCGGCGAGGTAGAGCCACTTCGGGTCGAGTTCGGCGCGGTGGCGCACGAGGTCGGCGACCTGCGGAGCGCGGGTCTCGCGCGACTTCGGGTAGTTGTGCGCGGCGAGGAACAGGCCGGCGGCGCCGTCGCGCAGGATGAAGTGCGCGTCGCTCTTGCTGCACTTCAGTTCGGGCATCGGCACCGGCGGGGTCTTGGGCGGTGCGGCCTGGCCGCTGCGCAGCAGCTTGCGGGTGTTGGCGCATGCCGGCCACGCGGTGCAGCCGAAGTACTTGCCGAAGCGCCCGCTCTTGAGCTGCATCGGCTTGCCGCACTTGTCGCATTCCAGGGTCGGGCCTTCGTAGCCCTTGATCTTGAAGTGACCCTCTTCGATCTGCACGCCGGTGCAGTCGGGGCTGTTGCCGCAAATGTGCAGCTTGTGCTGTTCGTCGACCAGCCACGAATCCATCGCCGTGGCGCAGATCGGGCAGCGCCGTTTCGCGCGCAGCGCGCCGACCTCGGCAAGCGACGCTTCGCTGTCGTCGTCGCCCTCGGTCGAGGTCGTTACGGCGACCGCCTCCTCGCCGGGCACCAGGTTGCGCGTGCCAGTGCAGCGTTCCTTGGGCGGCAGCGCGTAGCCGGTGCAGCTCAGGAACACGCCGGTGCGCCCGGTGCGGATCGCCATCGGCCGGGCGCAGGTCGGGCAGGCGATCGCGGTCTCGACCGGGGGATTGCCGCGCATCTCGTGCTCGGCGTGCTCGAGCTTGCCGGTGAAGTCGCCGTAGAAGCGGTCGAGGACCTGCTTCCAGTCCTCCTTGGCCTGGGCGACCTCGTCGAGGTCCTCCTCCATCGAGGCGGTGAAGCCGTAGTCGAGCAGGTCCTTGAAATTCTCGACCAGCCGATCGGTGACCAGTTCGCCGAGTTTCTCCGCGTAGAAACGCTTGTTGCCGAGCTTGACGTAGCCGCGGTCCTGGATCGTCGAGATGATCGACGCGTAGGTCGACGGACGACCGATGCCGCGCTTTTCGAGTTCCTTGACCAGGCTGGCTTCGCTGAAGCGCGGCGGCGGCTTGGTGAAATGCTGGAGCGGATCGAGGCGCACCAGTTCGAGGCGTTCCCCGACCGTCACCTGGGGTAGGACCACGTCGGTGGCCTTGGCCGGCGGCAGGACCTTGAGCCAACCGTCGAAGCGCATCACCCGGCCGCTGGCGCGCAGATCGTGGTCGCCGGCGGCGATGGTGATCGCGGCGGTGTCGAACTCGGCCGGCGGCATCTGGCAGGCGACGAATTGGCGCCAGATCAGGTCGTAGAGCCGCACCTCGTCGGCGTCGAGCTTGTCGAGCATGTCGGTGCTGGTGCGCACGTCGCTGGGACGGATCGCCTCGTGGGCTTCCTGCGCGCCTTCCTTGGACGAGTAGGTCGGCGGCTTCTCGGGCAGGTAGCGCGCGCCGAAGTCCTTCTCGATCATCGTGCGGCAGGCGGCGACCGCCTCGGCGCTGAGATTGGTCGAGTCGGTACGCATGTAGGTGATGTGGCCCGCTTCGTACAGCCGCTGGGCCAGGGTCATGGTCTTCTTGACGCCGAAGCCCAGGCGCACGCTCGCCGCCTGCTGCAGCGTCGAGGTGATGAACGGCGCGTTGGGGAACGAGCGCGTCGGCTTCTCGTCGATCGCCTTGACCAGGTAGGATGCGGTCCGCAGCGGCGCCAGCGCCGCGTCGATGTGCGCCTGGCTGGTCGGCTTGAACGGCTCGCCCTTGAAGCGCACGACCTGGGCGCGCAGCGGCTGCGCTTCTGCCGCCAGATCGGCGTGCAGGTCCCAGTACTCCTCGGGAATGAAGGCGCGGATCTCGCGCTCGCGCTCGACGACGATGCGCACCGCCACCGACTGCACGCGGCCGGCGGACAGGCCGCGCGCGACCTTCGACCACAGCAGCGGCGAGAGCATGAAGCCGACCACGCGGTCGAGGAAGCGCCTGGCCTGCTGGGCGTTGACCCGGTCGAGGTTGAGCTGTCCCGGCTTCTCGAACGCCTTCTGGATCGCCGCCTTGGTGATTTCGGAGAACACCACCCGGCTGTAGCGCTTGTGGTCGCCGCCGATGGCTTCGCGCAGGTGCCAGGCGATGGCCTCCCCCTCGCGATCCAAGTCGGTGGCGAGATAGATTTTATCGGCCTTCTCGGCGTGCTCCTGCAGCTCGCGCAGGACCTTCTCCTTGCCGGGCAGCACCTGGTAGTGGGCCTTCCAGCCGTGCTCGGGATCGACGCCCATGCGCCGGACCAGGTTGTCCTTCGCGCGCGCGGCCTTGGCCTTCTCCTTGTCCTTGGGCTTCATCTTGCGGATCGCCGCCGCGAGCTTGGCCGCCTTCTCCTTGCGCTTGGCCTCGGCCTTGGCGTCGTCCTCGCTGGTCAGGACCTCGTCGCCGCCGGTGGGCAGGTCGCGGATGTGCCCGTACGAGGACTTCACGATGAAGTCCTTGCCCAGGTACTTATTGATCGTCTTGGCCTTGGCGGGCGACTCGACGATGACCAACGATCTGCCCATGCGACCTCGGAAAGGGTTCCAGGGGGCAGGTATATGTCGGCGGGACGGGTATGGTCAAGGGCTGGTCAACCCGCGAGCGCCGGGGGCGGTGACACAACCAATTGAAGCAAATGAAGTTACGGAACGTTGTCAGCTGTGCACGTCCAGACGCGCCATCCCACCCCCCGGTCCTGCTGCGGGCCACCCCCACTACGCCCTGGTAGGATGCAGCGGGCAGCGCAGGCTCCGCCCGCCGTGGGCCGCCATATCATGAATCCGTTCCCGCTTCCCGTGCGCGCCGCTCCCTCCCGGGTCGACGGCTCGCCGATGGTCTGGTGCCACGGTGATCCCACGGTCGAGGCCTTCGCGGTGCTGGCCAATGGCCCTTGGCGCGACGACCACCCCCCGGTCGCGGTCTACGATCTCGCCACCGTCGGCAGCGAGCGCCCAGCACCCTGGCGCGGGGACGCCGCCCGCCTGCTCGCCTCGCTGATCGCAGCCCGACCCGACCTGCGCGACGACATCGCGACGATCGCCGCCCGCTGG
>JACDEC010000482.1:1606-3250 GCA_013816645.1 Planctomycetota bacterium | reverse complement strand
CGCGACGACGGCGCGCACCGCTCTGCCAGACCGGCGAGGCCATCGCCGGCCCATCCGAGCGCTCGCTGGCGCGACCCCGGCTGCGGCACGACGATGCCGGCTACTCCCCGGAACCCCGCCATGCAACGCCGCGACGTCATCCTGCGCTTCCTCGCCGAACCCACCGACATGAATTTCGGCGGCAAGGTCCACGGCGGCGCGGTGATGAAGTGGATCGACCAGACGGGGTACGCATGCGCCGCGGGCTGGTGCGGCAG
Source organism: Planctomycetota bacterium (assembly GCA_013816645.1). GTDB lineage: Bacteria > Planctomycetota > UBA11346 > UBA11346 > UBA11346 > JACDEC01. The sequence continues at coordinate 2,993 of JACDEC010000482.1, read as the reverse complement.
CTATTGCGTCACCGTGTACGTCGGCGGCATCCGCTTCGCCAAGCCGATCGCCATCGGCAGCCTGGTCGAATTGCGCGCGCAGGTCATCTACACCGGCAGGACCAGCATGCACGTCGCGGTCGACGTCAGCGCCGCCGACCCGCGGCACAGCGCCTACAGCGCGACCACCCACTGCATCATCGTGTTCATGGCCATCGACGAGGCCGGCCGCCCGGTGGTCGTCCCGCCCTGGGTGCCGGTCGAGCCGCACGACCGGGCGCTCGAGGCCTACGCCAAGCGCCTGATGGACCTGCGCAAGGGCATCGAGGTCGAGATGGAGCGCTACCGCCCTGACTCCGGGCCCGACGACCACGGATCGCACGGGGCTCCGCCGCCGGGTTGACGACGGGGCGCGCGCGCTGCATGGTGATCGCGTGGCGTCGTGCGCGCCCGGTGGAGCATCCGCGATGGACGCCTATACCCCCTCTGGCCGGCTCGGCCGCATGCCCCTGCTGCTGGTCCTGGTCGGGGTGCCCGCCATGGCCGTGCTCTCCGCGGCGTATTCGTACCTCATCGTCTGGCTGCCGATCGCCGGGTGGATCACCTTCCTGATCACCTTCGGCTTCGCATTCTGCGCGGGCGTGGTGGCGTCGCTGATCGGCTCGCGCGGGCACTGCCGCAGCCCCGGAGCGATGCGCCTCGCCGGCCTCGCGCTCGGCTGCGTCGCGCTCTACGGCGCCTGGATCTTCTTCCTGCACGCGCTGATCGGTCGCGATCCCGATCCCGGCGAGAAGCCCACCCTGCTGACCCTGGTCACCAATCCCGCGGGATGCTGGTCGGTGATCCAGGCGCTCAACGCCGAGGGCTGGTACACGATCAAATCGATGACGCCCTCGGGCATCGTGCTGTGGGCCTTCTGGGCGATCGAAGCCGCGATCATCGTCGGCGGCATCACCCTGATCGCGCCCGGCGGCGTCACCAACGAACTGTACTGCGAGACCTGCGGCAAATGGTGCGTCGCGGTCGAAACCACCTGGCGGCAGCTCACCCGCGAGCAGGGCAATGAGGCCGTCGACCAGCTGGATCCAGCGACGCTCTACGCGCTGCCCGCGGTCGCCCAGGCGAAGACGCCGAGCCTGAAAATCGAACGCCTGACCTGCCCGGACTGCGAGACCGCCGCCGGCCTGCGCTTCACCCGCTGCATCGAATCGACCAACGACAAGGGCGAGACCAAGACCGCGGAGCAGATCGTCTGCCCGATCCAGCTGATCGCCCCGGGCGAGCTGAAGCCCCAGCGCAAGCTGGCCTGAATGGAGAAGGCATCGGTCCGGAAGTCCGGAAGTCCGGAAGTCGGGAGATTGAATGCTGGCACTGGTTCATGCATCGCTGCAAGCCCAGCATCCGCACG
>JACDEC010000482.1:0-1596 GCA_013816645.1 Planctomycetota bacterium | reverse complement strand
CGCCGTCAGGGCATCAGGACTTCCGGACTTCCGGACTTCCGGACTTCCGGACTGTGCATTCCCCGGTCTCGCTGCACGTCAGCAGGCGAGCGCGGCCTGGGCCTCGCAGCGTTGGCGCGCGCAGGTCGCCGCGTCCACGGTGATGGACGTGCGGCGTTGTTCCGCGGTATCATAGGGCCGCGGCTGCGCTGCTCCGGTCTCGTGGTCGGTGGCGTGCCGACGGTGCGCGGGCGGCGGCGTGAAATCCAGGCGCTCGACTCCCAGCGCCGACAGCGTCGCACGTTCGACCGGCGACAACGGACGCGCCGCCGGATCGAAGCGCATGGGCTCGCGCAACGGCACGAACAGGTTGCGGATGGCGCGCGCGCAGTCCCGCGTGTTGAGCGACGACGAATGTAGCATCAGCGGATGCATGAGCACCACGCTGCCGGCCGCGCCCACCAGCGGGACGAAGCGCCGGCACTGCCGGTGGTAGCCGCGCTCGGCGCGCATGGTCCAGGCGCTGAGGCCTTGGGGATGGGCAAGCACGTCGGCGCAGATCGGACCGATCGAGTCGGGAGCGATCCAGGTCGGTCCGCCGTCGGGGAGCACGTCACTGAACAGCACGATGGCGAGCAGCCCGCATTCGGGGCTGTCGATGAAATGATTGAAGTCGCCGTCGACGTGCCAACCGGACGGTGGCGTCGACGGCGTGCCCGGCCGCATCGGGAAGTTCATGACCAAGTCGCCGGTGACCGTCACCGGATCCTCGATGCGCTCGGCGCCGCCGAGCAATTGACACGCCGCGGCCCAGGCCTTGGGCGCGAGGTCGCGCAGTTCGGCGACCGGGCAGGGCGCGGGCGCGTCGGCCGGCGTCGCCAGGAATCGGTGACCTTCCGGCCAGGTCGAGCGGTCCGCGGGATCGAAGCCGCAGCGCCGCAGCGCGTCATCGGTCCAGCGCTTGGCCTGGGCCGCGGGCAGGCAGTCGGGGATCACCAGGAACTGGTCGGCGACGAAACGCGCGAGGTCCGGGTCGTCGAGCGGCGTATCGGTCATATGCATCCCTGATCCCGTGGCTGATGGGCATGCTGCACGTATTCCACCGTCGTTGCAATGAGACGGGCCTGCGCTAATAGGATGGATGTATCCTCATGACCGCCCTGGCCCCAGCCCTCGCCGAGCTCTCCGCGCTGCTCGACCGGGGTGCGCCGACAACGCTGCGCATGACCGCGTCCAACCCGCCGCCGCCACGCCACATCCGCGGATACCTCGTGGCCGAGTTGCGGCTGATCCTGTGCCTGGAGGGCGACAAGACCGAGGACTTCGCCGAAGCCGGCCAGACCGTCTCCTGGCGGATGCGACCCGGCGACCTGCTGGTGGTGCGGCCCCAATCCTGGCTGTGCCCGTCCTTCGCCAGCCGCCATCGCCACTTCGGCGTGGTCGCCGCCGGCGAGTCGCTGCGCGCGGCATGGTGCCGGTGCGACGGCCACCCCGGACGGGCCCAACCGCTGACCGTCGAAGCATCCCTCGAGCTGCAGCTCGCCGAGCGCGGTCCGCTCACGCGCACGCTCGACGCAATCGCCGCGATCGGCGACGGGCGCGCCGATCAGGACGCCG
>JACDEC010000064.1 GCA_013816645.1 Planctomycetota bacterium | reverse complement strand
AGCATCGGCCGTCGTCGGTGAAGGGCGAGTTCGTCAAGAATATCGTCGTGTCGTCCACCATGGGCCCCGGGGTCCGGGTGGCCTTCGCGGTGAAGGAGTAAGCATGCCCAGCTTCATCAACGAGCTGCTGCTCAAGGACGTCAAGGCGGTCGTCGAGGCCAATCCCTCGCTGATCCTCATCGACCCCGCGAAGCTCAAGAGCAACGAGCAGCTCAAGCTGCGCAAGGACCTCAACGCCATCGGCGCCAAGATGAAGGTCGGCAAGGTCAACCTGCTGCGCCTCGCGGTCCCCGCCAACGTCCAGAAGCTGCTCGAAGGCAAGTCCCAGATCGGCCTGATTGCCGCCAAGGACATGATCGCCGCCGCCAAGATCGTCTCCGACCTGGCCAAGGCCGAGAAGGTCACGGTCAAGGGCGGGCTGATGGAAGGCCAGGTCTACGACCAGGCCGGTGTCAGCAAGCTCGCGACCATGCCCAGCAAGGACACCTTGCGCGGCATGCTGGTCAACGTCCTCGCCTCGCCGATGTCGCGCCTCGCGCGCGTGCTCGCTGCGGTGGCCGAGAAGAAGCAGGCCGGCTGAAGACCCCCCGAATCTATCCTACCAACCCGACATTCACCGCGGCCATTGCCGCACGGAGATACCATGAGCAAGTTCGACTCGTTCCTCGCTGAAGTTGACGGCTGCACCGTGATGGAGCTCTCTGAGCTCGTCCAGGCCCTCGAGAAGAAGTGGGGCGTCAGCGCCGCCGCCGCAGCCGCCCCGGCCGCCGCCGGTGGTGGAGCTGCCGCCGCCGTCGAGGAACCCACCTCGTTCAAGGTCACCCTCGTCGAGGGCGGCCCGAACAAGATCCAGGCCATCAAGGTCATCCGCACGATCACCGGGCTCGGCCTCGCCGATGCCAAGGCCTTCGTCGAAGGTGCGCCCAAGGTGGTCAAGGAAGGCCTCGAGAAGCCCGCCGCCGAGGAGCTCAAGAAGCAGCTCGAAGAGATCGGCGCCAAAGTCGAAGTGGCGGGCGTCTAAAGCACGTCCGTGTCGCTCCGGCCCGTCCCCTGGCCGGTCGATCCCTGGACCCCGACAGGCTTTGCCTGCCGGGGCCCTTGCATCTCGTTTTACGACCGCTAACTTCTCAGCCCATTTTCACATAGCGGACGCGTAGCCCCCGGGACCTTGAAATCCCGTCGCACGCAATCCTGCATCTCGGAGGTAGCATGGAGATTCGGCAGTTCGGCCAGTCCAAGGACATCATTCCCGTCCCGAGCCTGGTGAACCTCCAATCCAAGAGCTACGATGAGTTCCTGGAATCCGAGTTGGCACCCGATCAGCGGGATCCCGCCAAGGGGCTCGAGGCCATCCTTCGGGAGTTCTTCCCGATCACCGGCTACGACGATCAGGTCCAGGTCTCGTACCACGGCTACCTGTTCTCGCCGGCGCAGCACACCATCGACGAGTGCCGCGATCTCGGGCTGTCCTTCCAGCGCGGGCTGAAGGTCAAGATCCGCGTCGCCGGCGCCAACATCCCCGAGGTCCTCGAAGAGGACGTGCACATCGGCTACTTCCCGATCCGCATCGGCGGCGGCGAGTTCATCATCAACGGCGCCGAGCGCACGATCGTCACCCAGATCCAGCGCTCGCCCGGCGTCGACTTCTCCTCCGAGACCTCGCCCAACGGCCGGCGCGTGTTCTCATGCCGCATCATCCCCGAGCGCGGCTCGTGGATCCAGGTGGAGATGACCTCCAAGGACATCCTGCAGATCAAGATCGACAAGTCGGCCAAGGTCGTCGCGACCTGCTTCCTGCGCGCGCTCAGCCCGGACTTCGGCACCACCGACAAGATCATCGCGCACTTCTTCCAGGTCGAGGAGTACTCGATCGGCAGCCGCGGAGCCAAGGACAAGGTCGTCGGCAAGATCCTGGCGCGCGACGTGCTCATCGCCGGTCAGGAAGAGCCGCTGGGCAAGGCCTGCGAGATCCTCACCGAGAGCCAGTTCGAGAACTTCAAGGGCCTTGGCGTCGAGAAGGTCGCGGTCATCACCGACACCGTGAAGCCCGACGACATCCTGCTCAACACCCTGCGCGAGGACGAGGCGACCACCCACAAGGAAGCGCTGCTGCGCATCTACCGCCGTCTGCGTCCGGGCAACCCGACCGACGAGGTCAAGGTCCAGGAGTTCTTCACCGACCGCTTCCTCAACGAGCAGCGCTACAACCTCGGTTCGGTCGGCCGCTTCCGCATCAACCGCAAGCTCAAGATCCAGGGCAGCGCCCGGGTCCTGACCATCGACGATTACCTCGCCACCCTGAAGTACCTGCTCGGGCTGATCCGCTCGAACTCGTCGCAGGGCGAGCTCGACGACATCGACCACCTCGGCAACCGCCGCGTCCGTCCGATCGCCGACCTGCTCAGCGACGAGCTGCGCGCCGCGATGCTCAAGCTGCGTCGCGCGGTGAAGGAGAAGCTCTCGCGCGATCTGCAGCAGGAGGACGTGGCCGCCGCCCTGGCGCCGCGCAACCTGTTCAACAACCAGGCCGTCGACAGCGCGATCCAGAACTTCTTCCAGCGCGGCGAACTCTCGCAGGTCGTCGACCAGTCGAACCTGCTCTCGCAGCTCACCCACGAGCGTCGCCTGTCCGCGCTCGGGCCGGGCGGCCTCAACCGCAAGCGCGCCGGCTTCGAGGTGCGCGACGTGCACACCTCGCACTACGGCCGCATCTGCCCGATCGAGACGCCGGAAGGCGCTAACATCGGCCTGATCGTGTCGCTGGCCATCTACGCCGGCGTCAACGAGTACGGCTTCCTGGTCACGCCCTACCGCATCGTCAAGAACGGCAAGGATACCGGCGAGCTCGGCTACCTGATGGCCGACGAGGAGTCGGACGTCAAGATCGCCCAGGCGACCATCGATATCGACGAGAAGGGCAAGATCATCCAGGAGATCTGCCAGGTCCGCCATCGCGGGCAGTTCACCGAAGTGCCCTCGAACGAGGTCGACTTCATCGACGTCTCGCCCAAGCAGATGATCGGCGTCTCGGCGTCGCTCATCCCCTTCCTCGAGCACGACGACGCCAACCGCGCCCTGATGGGCGCCAACATGATGCGCCAGGCCGTGCCCCTGCTGGTCAACGAGGCCCCGGTGGTCGCGACCGGCATGGAACTCGAGGTGCCCAAGAGCAGCTCGATGGTGGTCATGGCCGAAGAGGACGGGCTCATCACCTCGGTCGACGGCAAGCACATCACGGTCGGCACGCACAAGTACGAGATGCGCAAGTTCCACGGGCTGAACGAGCGCACCTGCCTCAACCAGACGCCGATCGTCAAGCTCGGCGACGAGGTCAAGAAGGGCCAGATCATCGCCGACGGCGGCGGCACCGACATGGGCCAGCTCGCGCTGGGCAAGAACATCCTCGTCGCGTTCATGCCGTACGACGGCTACAACTTCGAGGACGCGATCGTCGTCAACGAACGGCTGCTCGCCGAGGACCGCTTCACCTCGATCCACATCGAGGAGTTCAAGGTCGAGATCCGCGAGACCAAGCTCGGCAAGGAGGAGTTCACCCGCGAGATCCCCGGCCGCTCCGAGGAGTCGCTGCGCAATCTCGACGAGCGCGGCTTCGTCCGCGTCGGCACCCTGGTCAAGCCCGGCGACGTGCTGGTCGGCAAGGTCACCCCGAAGAACAAGAGCGAGCTCTCGCCCGAAGAGAAGCTGCTCCACGCGATCTTCGGCCGCGCCGGCGAAGACGTGCGCGACGACTCGCTGGTGATGAAGCCCGGCATCCGCGGGGTGGTGGTGGCGTGCAAGCGCTTCCAGCGCCGCGCCGCGTTGACCGAGAAGGATCGCCGCGAAGAAAACGCGCGCATCAAGGTCATCGAGGACCGCTTCAAGACGCAGATGGCCAACATCGCGCGTGAGAAGTTCAATCAGATCTGGGAAGTCGCCGGCGCCAACGTCGTCAACATCGAGACCGGCGAAGTCGTCGAGTACAGCGCCGCGATGGCCGACGATGACGTGCTCAAGCTGCACAAGGAGCTGCCCGTCACCTCGCTGAACTTCGTCGGCTCGAAGCGCCGCAAGGCCCGCGCGGTTTACGACGAGTTCGATCCGCAGATCGAGGACCTCAAGCGCGCGGTCGAGAAGGAGATCCTCAACGCCAAGCGCGGCGACGATCTGCCCACTGGCGTGCTCGAGATGGTCAAGGTGTTCGTGGCCCGCAAGCTGACCCTCAAGGTCGGTGACAAGATGGCCGGTCGCCACGGCAACAAGGGCGTGATCTCGGTGATCGTGCCCGAAGAGAACATGCCGTTCCTCGAGGACGGCAACACCGTCGACATCGTGCTCAACCCGCTGGGCGTGCCGTCGCGCATGAACGTCGGACAGGTGCTCGAGACCCACCTGGGTTGGGCGGCGCGCATCCTCGGCATCCAGGCGATGACGCCGGTGTTCGACGGCGCCACCGAGGACGACATCAAGGCCCTGCTCAAGCAGGCCGGCCTGCCCGAGACCGGCAAGGTCCAGCTGTACGACGGCCGCACCGGCGAGCGCATGCACCAGCTGACCACGGTCGGCATCATGTACATGCTCAAGCTCCACCACTTGGTGGAGGACAAGCTGCACGCGCGCGCGACCGGTTCGTACTCGCTGATCACCCAGCAGCCGCTCGGCGGCAAGGCCCGCTTCGGCGGCCAGCGCTTCGGCGAAATGGAAGTGTGGGCGCTCGAGGCCTACGGCTGCGCCAACGTGCTGCAGGAGATCCTGACCGTGAAGTCGGACGACGTCGATGGGCGCACGCGCATCTACGAGTCGATGGTCAAGGGCGACGGGTCGCTGACCTACGGCACGCCGATGGCTTTCGAAGTGCTGATGAACGAGATCCGCGGCCTGGGTCTCGACATCCGCCTGCACCGTCCGATGGACATGTCGTTCGAGGACGCCCCGTCCACGCTCGACTTCGGTTCGCCGATCCCGGTGCGCACGCCCGTCGGCGCGCCGCAGGGCGAGGACACCACCGTTCCGGACATGGAGTTCGTCGCCGATGCGCCTGAAGACGACAAGGGCGCGCCTGAGGAATAGCCCTCCGCGCCGCCCTGCGTTCTTCCGCTCCGATCACCCTCTCTGATGGATCGCCCCAACCCATGATCGACCTCGTCAACGATCCCGCCGCCGTCATCCAGTCGCCCGACTACAACGCAGTCTCCATCCGGCTCGCTTCGCCGGAGGTGATCCGTTCGTGGTCGCAGGGCGAGGTGAAGCGCCCCGAGACCATCAACTACCGCAACTACAAGGCCGAACGCGACGGCTTGTTCTGCGAGAAGATCTTCGGGCCGACCAAGGACTGGGAGTGCTTCTGCGGCAAGTACAGCGGCGTGAAGTACAAGGGCATCGTGTGCGAGAAGTGCGGCGTGCTGGTCACGCATTCGCGCGTCCGCCGCGAGCGCATGGGCCACATCAACCTGGTCAGCCCGGTCGCGCACATCTGGTTCTTCAAGACCATGCCGTCGCGCCTGGGCATCCTGCTCGGGATGAAGAGCTCGAACCTGCAGCAGGTCATCTACTTCCAGAAGTACATCGTCACCGACCCCGGCACCACGCCCCTCGAGTACATGGAAGTGCTCACCGAGGAGCAGTACCGCAAGGCCCAGGACAAGTACGGCGACGATTTCAAGGCGATGATGGGCGCCGAAGCCGTGCAGGAGCTGATCCGCCACCTCGACCTCGAGAAGCTGATCGCCGACCTGCGCGAGGAGCTCGGCGGCACGCGCGCCAAGCAGAAGATCGAGAAGATCATCAAGCGCCTCAAGCTCTCGGAGGAGATCAAGGGCTCGGGCAACGACCCGCAGTGGATGATCATGACCACGGTGCCGGTGATCCCGCCGGACCTGCGTCCGTTGGTGCCGCTCGAGAACGGCAACTTCGCGACCTCCGACCTCAACGACCTCTACCGTCGCGTCATCTACCGCAACAACCGCCTCAAGAAGCTGATCGAGCTCAACGCTCCCGGCATCATCATCCGCAACGAGAAGCGGATGCTCCAGCAGGCGGTCGACGCGCTGTTCGACAACGGCCGCTGCCAGCGCGCCGTGTTCGGCTCGGGCAACCGCCCGCTCAAGTCCCTGACCGACATGATCAAGGGCAAGCAGGGCCGCTTCCGCGAGAACCTGCTCGGCAAGCGCGTCGACTACTCGGCCCGCTCGGTCATCGTGGTCGGCCCGCGGCTCAAGCTGCACCAGTGCGGCCTGCCCAAGGCGATCATCCTCGAACTCTTCCAGCCCTTCATCATCCGCGCGCTCAAGGAGCGCGGCTACGCCGAGACGGTCAAGGCCGCCAAGCGCAAGCTCGAGCGTCGCGACGAAGAGGTCTGGGAAGTCCTCGACGACGTGATCAAGGGCCGCGTGGTGATGCTCAACCGCGCGCCGACGCTGCACCGAATGGGCATCCAGGCCTTCGAGCCGGTGATGATCGACGGTTCGGCCATCCAGCTGCACCCGCTGGTCTGCCAGGGCTTCAACGCCGACTTCGACGGCGACCAGATGGCCGTCCATCTGCCGCTGTCGATCGAGGCGCAGACCGAAGCGCGCGTGCTGATGCTGTCGACCAACAACATCTTCTCGCCCAGCCACGGCAATCCGATCATCTCGGCCGACCAGGACATCGTCCTCGGCTGCTACTTCCTAACCCTGGCCAAGGAAGGCCAGCCCGGCGAGGGCAAGCGCTTCACCGGCATCAACGAAGTGCTGATGGCGCTCGACTCCAACGTCGTGTCGCTGCACTCGCTGATCAAGGTGCAGATGCAGAAGGGCATGCTGATCGACGACGGCGGCCCGGTGAAGAAGCCGCTGCCCGCGACCATGCTGGTCGAGACCACGCCCGGTCGCGTGATCTTCAACGAAGCGCTGCCCAAGGGCATGCCCTACTACAACAAGGTCCAGGACAAGGGCGGCCTGCGCCGCGTGATCGCCGACTGCTTCCAGTACCTCGACCGCCGCAGCACCATCGAAGTGCTCGACTCGATCAAGGAACTCGGCTTCACCTACTCGACCCGCTCGGGCATGTCGTTCGCCGCTTCCGACCTCTACGTCCCGGAAGAGAAGGCCAACATCATCGCCGAAGCCGACAAGCGCGCGCAGAAGTACCAGAAGGCGTACCAGCGCGGCCTGATCACGGCCTCGGAGAAGCACCGCAACGTCATCGAAGCGTGGACGCACGCCAACGACGAGCTGGGCAAGGCGCTGATGGAGCGCCTCAAGAACGACCAGCGTTTCGGCGCCGACTACATCAACCCGGTGTTCGTCATGGCGACCTCGGGCGCGCGCGGCTCGATCGGCCAGATCCGCCAGCTCTGCGGCATGCGCGGCCTGATGGCCAAGCCGAATGGCGAAATCATCGAGACCCCTATCCGCGCGAACTTCCGCGAAGGCCTCAAGGTGCTCGAGTACTTCACCTCGACGCACGGCGCGCGTAAGGGCCTGGCCGACACCGCGCTCAAGACCGCGGACTCGGGCTACCTGACCCGCAAACTGGTCGACGTCGGCCAGGACGTGATCATCAGCCAGGTCGATTGCGGCACCGTCGGCGGCATCACCAAGGCGGTGGTCTACGACGGCGACATCATCAAGGTTTCGCTCGCCGACGCCGTCTCCGGACGCACCGCGCGCGACACCATCGTCGACATCATCACCGACGACGTGGTGGTGCAGGAAAACGAGATCATCACCAAGGACAAGGCGCGCGCGATCGAGGCCCTGGGCTTCGAGAAGATCCGCGTCCGCTCGCCGCTGACCTGCGAGTCGAAGAACGGCATCTGCCAGAAGTGCTTCGGCATGGATCTGAGCCGCGGCTTCGTGGTCGAGCACGGCGTCGCCGCGGGTATCGTCGCCGCCCAGTCGATCGGCGAACCGGGCACCCAGCTGACGATGCGTACCTTCCACATCGGCGGCGTCGCCAACACCAAGGCGGAAGAGACCAGCTTCAAGTCCAAGAAGGCCGGCGTGCTGGCCTACGAGAATCTGCGCACGGTCGTCAACGGCCCCGGCAACACCGTGGTGCTCAACCGCAACGGCGAACTGGTCATCAACGACAAGAACGGCCGTGTCATCGACCGCTTCAAGGTCCCGGTCGGTTCGATCCTGCACAAGAAGGCCGGTGCGGCCATCGAGCGCGGCGATGTCCTGGCCGAGTGGGAAGCGTCGAGCATTCCGATCCTGTCCGACGTCGGCGGTGTGGTGCGCTTCCAGCACGTCATCCCCGAAGTCACCATGCGCGAAGAGCGCGACCCCGCGACCGGCATCATCAACCGCGTCATCCTCGAGGGTAAGGGCGACCTGCACCCGCAAGTCGTGCTCGAGGACGACAAGGGCACGCCGATCGCGCACTATCCGATCCCGGAGAAGGCGACGCTCAGCGTCATCGAGGGGCAGAAGATCACCCCCGGCACGCTGCTGGCGAAGACGCCGCGCGATGTGGCCGGCACCCACGACATCACCGGCGGTCTGCCGCGCGTCACCGAGCTGTTCGAAGCCCGGCCGCCCAAGGACCCGGCGGTGATGGCGGAAGTCGACGGCATCGTCGACTTCGGCGAGCGCAAGCGCGGCAAGCGCACGATCATCATCAAGGCCGATTCCGGCACCGAGGTCGAGCACTCGATCCCGCAGGGCAAGCACTACCGCGTGCACAAGGGTGACCGCGTCAAAGCCGGCGACGCGCTGGTCGACGGCGTGCTGGTTCCCAAGGACCTGCTGCGCGTCTGCGGCGAAGAGGCCCTCCAGGACTACCTGCTCGCCGAGATCCAGGCGGTCTACCGTGCGCAGAACGTGCGCATCGACGACAAGCACATCGAGATCATCATCCGCCAGATGCTGCGGAAGGTCGAGGTCCTCGATCCGGGCGACCTGCCCTACCTCCAGGGCCTGATCATCGACAAGATCCGCATCCGCGAGGAGAACCAGCGCGCGCTGGCCGAGGGCAAGAAGCCCGCGACCTTCGAGCCCAAACTCATGGGCATCACCCGTGCGGCGCTGCAGTCCGAGTCGTTCATCTCGGCTGCCTCCTTCCAGGAGACCACCAAGGTGCTCGCCGACGCCGCCCTGGCGGGTCGTCGCGACAACCTCGCCGGCCTCAAGGAAAACGTCATCCTCGGCCATCTCATCCCCTGCGGCACCGGCTTCAGTATCTACCGCGGCCTCGGGATCGAGAAGCTGGGTCAGCCGATTGCGCTCCCCGAAATGCCCACTAGCATCCCCGCCCCTGTTCAGGAGTCCGTCAGTGCCAACGATTAACCAGCTGATCAAGAAGGGCCGCACGGCCAACCGCACGAAGAGCAAGAGCCCTCAGCTCGAGAGCAATCCCTTCAAGCGTGGCGTGTGTCTCCAGGTCAAGACGATGACTCCGAAGAAGCCGAACTCGGCGCTGCGCAAGATCGCGCGCGTCCGGCTGTCGAACGGCAAGGAAATCACCGCCTACATCGGTGGTGAGAAGCACAACCTGCAGGAGCACTCGCTGGTGCTGGTGCGCGGCGGCCGCGTGCATGACCTGCCCGGCGTGCGCTACCACATCGTCCGCGGCAAGCTCGACTGCCAGGGCGTGCAGGGACGCATGCAGGCGCGCTCGCAGTACGGCGCCAAGCGCCCGAAGAAGGCCAAGTAGAGTTCACCGGGGGCTGGGGATCTGGAGCCGGGGGTCGGTGACGACCTCCCTTCCAGACCGCGGTCCCGCCACCCACCCGCCCAGCGGGAGTACCTCCGGCGCATGTCCGGATCACAGGGAAATGAGGAATCATGAGCAAGTTCAAGAACGACGATCAGCAGGACAAGAAGCCCGGCGCCGATGGCGAGCAGGGTGATGGCGAGCCGGTCGCGGCCGCCGCGCCGGTCCAGGTCAACGAGGATGGTTCGATCACGATCGCCGAGAGCGGGCTGTCCGCCGCGGCGCCCGAAGTCACCAATTGGGTCGGTCTCGGCCTGAAGCCGGACAGCCGCTACAGCAGCCTGATGGTCTCGAAGTTCATCAACTGCCTGATGTACCAGGGCAAGAAGGCCACCGCCGAGGCGCTGTTCTACGACTCCATGGAACAGATCGCCAACAAGCTCAAGAGCGACCCGCTGCCGGTGTTCGAGCAGGCGCTGCAGAACGCCAAGCCCCTGGTCGAGGTGCGCTCGAAGCGCATCGGCGGCGCCAACTACCAGGTGCCGGTCGAGGTGAACAAGAAGCGCCAGCAGACCATCGCGATCCGCTGGATCCTCGAAGCCGTGCGCACCCGCAAGGGCCGCCCCACCGCCGAGAAGCTCGCCCAGGAGCTGATCGACTGCTACAACAAGACCGGCACGACCATCCAGAAGCGTGAGAACACCCATCGCATGGCCGAGGCCAACAAGGCTTTCGCACATTTCGCCTGAGCGCGTTCCGCAGTGCTCGTCAGGAAAAGCCCGGCCAAATGGCCGGGCTTTTTCGTTGGGTCGTCCACGATTGCTGCGGCCGAGTCACAGTCACCGCCCGGGAAGCGCCATGTCGACCATCATCCGCTACGCATGCGTCCTCATCGTCGTCTTGCTCGGGACCTGCTGGGCCGCCGATGGCGCGCCTGCGGTCGCCCAGCT
>JACDEC010000481.1 GCA_013816645.1 Planctomycetota bacterium | reverse complement strand
GGGGGGAGTTCATCCCCCCGGCGCGAGCCCGAGCACCCAGGAGCGCAGCGACAGGTGCGAGGGCGAAGCTATGTAAGGAGTCACACACCCCGCTCCACCCGCCACGCCGGCCGTTGTCCGCGACCCGCGGCTGGCCGCATACTGCCAAGCCCTCGGGGAACTTATGGCCATCGACATGAACAAGCTGCTGGAGATCTGTCTCCAGCAGAACGCCTCCGACATCCACATCTCGGTCGGCCGCCCGCCGTCCTTCCGCATCTCGGGCGCGGTCAAGAGCCTGAACGTCCCGGCACTGACGCCCGACGACACCGCCCAGCTGATGAAGCAGATCACCCCCGAGCGCGGTCAGACCGAGCTCGCCGAGATCGGCTCGCACGACTTCGCGATCGGCTACTTCGACAAGGCGCGTTTCCGCGTCAACGTATTCAAGCAGAAGGGGCGCATCAGCATGGTGCTGCGCCAGATCCCGTCGAAGATCCTGACCTTCGACCAGATCGGCCTGCCCCCGCACATCAAGGACCTGATCTCGCGGCCGCGCGGCCTGATCCTGGTCACCGGCCCGACCGGTTCCGGCAAGTCGACCACCCTCGCCACGATGATCGACTTCATCAACGAGGAGGAAGAGGGTCACATCATCACCCTCGAGGACCCGATCGAGTTCTTCCACAACCACAAGAAGTGCGTGGTCAACCAGCGCGAGGTCCACGTCGACCTGCCGAGCTTCGCCGAAGGCCTGCGCCGCGCCCTGCGCGAAGACCCCGACGTCATCCTGGTCGGTGAAATGCGCGACCCCGAGACCACCGCCGCGGCGATCACCGCCGCCGAGACCGGCCACCTGGTGTTCGGCACGCTGCACACCACCGGCGCGGCGCGCACCGTCGACCGCATCATCGACCAGTTCCCGGTCAACCAGCAGGAGATGGTGCGCACCCAGCTCGCCGGCAACCTGATCTCGGTGATCTCGCAGGCGCTGGTGCCGAAGAAGGAGGGCAAGGGCCGCTGCGCCGCCTTCGAGATCATGATCATGAACGCGGCGATCTCGAACCTGATCCGCGAGAACAAAAGCTACCGCATCGACTCGACCATCCAGACCAGCGCCAACCAGGGCATGATCCTGCTCGACGATTGGCTCTACAAGCTCTACATGGCCGGCAGCATCGACTTCGCCAACATGATGATGTACGCCAAGGACCAGAACTACCTGCAGCGCAAGGTCCAGGAGGCCGGCGGCGGGCCGGGCGCGGGCTGACCGCGCAGCTGATTCAGGGAAGAGCTCCTCGCAAGCCGCACTGACCGACGAAGGGAAGATGGGATGATGAAGGCCGGCGGCATCGAGCCGAAAGCGCTGCTCAAGAAGCTCTACGAGATGGAGGAGGTCGACCAGCCGACCGCCCAGGCCATCTACAAGGAGCATCGCAAGAGCGGCATCGAGATCATCGAAGCCTGCGTGAAGGGCGGCATCCGCGAGGACGCGGTCCTCTACGCGCTCGCCAACCTGCTCGGCATGGAGATGGTCCAGCTCACCGGCATCGACCTGCCGCAGCCGCTCATCGAGAAGATCCCCCAGCACGTGGCGACCTCGTACCGGATCATCCCGGTGCGCCTCGAGGACGACGTGCTGGTCATCGCGACCTCCGACCCCGACAACCTCGCCGCGCTCGACGACCTCAAGTTCATGCTCGGGGTCAAGCTGCTGCGCCCGGCGCTGACCTCGGAAGCCTCGATCGACGAGGCGCTCAAGAAGTACTACCCGGAGAAGGCCGTCCCAGCCGAGGACCTCCGCGGCGAGTTGATGAAGAACTACGAGGCCGAGGAGACCATCGACGCGGCCAGCGGCATGGAGGTCTTCAACATCGATGACCTCAGGGGCATCGACATGGGCGACGCGGCGGTGGCCGCGGAATCGGCGCCGGTGCGCAAGCTGCTCAACCTGATCCTGCTCACGGCGGTGAAGGCCCAGGCCTCGGACGTGCACTTCGAGCCCTTCGAGGCGACCTTCCAGGTGCGCAACCGCATCGACGGCGTGCTCTACGAGATGCTGCCGGTGCCCAAGAACCTCGCCGCGCCGCTGGTCGCGCGCATCAAGGTCATGGCCCACCTCGACATCGCCGAGCGGCGCATGCCCCAGGACGGCAAGATCTCGGTGCGCATCGGCGACCGCGAGGTCGACCTGCGCGTCAGTTCGCTGCCCACCATGTTCGGCGAATCGGTGGTGATCCGTATCCTCGATCGCAGCGTGGTCAGCCTCGACCTCGACAAGGTCGGCTTCCCCGACGAGCTGCTCACCCAGTTCAAGGAGATCATCCAGATGCCCAACGGCATCGTGGTGGTGACTGGTCCCACCGGTTCGGGCAAGACCACCACGCTGTACGCGGCGCTCAGCGCGGTGAACGAGGACTCGATCAAGATCATCACCACCGAGGACCCGGTCGAGTACGAGATCAACGGCCTGATCCAGGTGCCGATCGACGACGAGATCGGCAAGAGCTTCGGCGCCTGCCTGCGCTCGATCCTGCGCCAGGACCCCGACGTCCTGCTGGTCGGCGAGGTGCGCGACGCCGAGACCGCGCAGATCGCCATCCAGGCATCGCTGACCGGTCACCTGGTCTTCACCACGCTGCACACCAACGACGCACCGACCGCGGTCACCCGCCTGATCGACATGGGCATCGAGCCGTTCCTGCTCGCCGCCACGCTCGAGACCATCCTCGCCCAACGACTGGTGCGCACGATCTGCATGAAGTGCAAGACCCCGTACACGCCCAGCGAGGAGGAAGTCATGTCGCTGGCCCTGCGCGGTCGCGACATCAGCAACCAGCGGTTCTTCTACGGCAAGGGCTGCGAGTTCTGCAAGAACACCGGCTACAAGGGCCGCACCGCGATCTTCGAACTGCTCACCGTCGACGACGCGGTGCGCGAGCTGGTCCTGTCCAAAGCCTCGGCCAACCAGATCCGTTCGGTCGCCCAGCGTTCGGGCATGAAGACCCTGCGCGACGCCGGCATCCAGAAGATCTTCGCCGGCCTGACCACCATCGAAGAGGTGGTCAAGGAGACGATGGCGGTTGAAGAGTAGCGCGCGCAGCGCGCTACCTGCGGCCTGCGCCCGAGCCGGAGCCTCGCTGACGCTCGGACGGCGCTGCGCGCCGCGGCTTCGCCCTCCGCCTCGTGCGACGCCGGCTGCGCCGTCGTGTCTCGCTTCGCTCGACCAGGCCTGGTCCCCGCTCGCGCGCGCAGGCGCGCTCGGGGGATCTTTG